>CAMAXG010000008.1 GCA_945862225.1 Thermoflexus hugenholtzii JAD2
GGGCTGCTGATCGTCGCGAAGGGCGACGTAGCGCAGCTCAGCCTGATGGCGCAGTTGAAGGCACGGCGCATCAAGAAGACCTACCTCGCCTTGGTGCAAGGTTCGGTCGCAGCCGAACTGGGGCGTATTGAGGCACCGATCGGTCGTGATCCGAATGAGCGGAAGCGCATGGCGGTGGTGGCCGGGGGCCGTGAGGCAACGACGGGGTACCGCGTGCGCGAGCGATTCCCAGGGTGGACACTTCTCGAAGTCGACCTCATCACCGGTCGCACCCATCAGATTCGCGTGCACCTGACAGAGATCGGGCACCCGATCGCCGGAGACCCAACCTACGGGAACGGCACCAGTAGGCGCGGTCCTGATGCAACCACGCGCCTCTTCCTCCACGCCTGGAAGATCGTCTTTGCTCACCCGCGGGATGGCCGTCTGATGCGCCTAGAAGCCGAGCTCCCCGCCGACCTGCAGGCGCCCCTTGATGCGCTACGGTTGCACTCCAGCAGAGGGGAGTAGTGATGGAGCCACAACGACGAGCCGGTGAGCCAGGAGCTCAGGTGATCGTGATCTCCGGGCCGAGCGGCGTGGGCAAAGACACCATCATCAACGAGCTGCGCCGACGTCCAGTAGGTCAAACCTTCCACTACGTCGTTACCTGCACGACCCGACCACCACGTTCTGGCGAGATGGACGGCGTGCACTATCACTTCCAGAGTCGCGAATCGTTTGATGCCCTCAACGCAGCAGGTGAACTCCTTGAAGCGGCCACCGTGCACGATCGCTCCTACGGCACTCCGCGGGATGAGGTGCGTGGCGCCCTGGCTCGTGGGCAAGATGCACTTTGCAAGATTGATGTCCAGGGTGCGCGAAGCCTACGCAAGGTCATCCCCGAGGCGATCCTGATCTTTGTGGCACCCCCATCTCCTGAGGCACTCGCCGAGCGCCTCGCCGGTCGCGGCACCGAGACCGCGGATGAGCTGGTGACGCGCGCACGGAATGCGATTACCGAGATGGAACGTGCGCAGGAGTATGACTACCTGGTGTTGAACGAGACTGGCTATCCCGAGGAGGCTGCGGCTCAGGTCGAGAAGATTGTCCTCGCCGAGCGTGCGAAGCACCCGGAGCGCCGGATTTCGGTGTGACGGGAGGCGCTGAGCCTCACGCGCTGACGTCGACTAACGTTTTGCGCGTCGCCGTCGATGTGCCAGGTGCGCCAGGCGAGCGGCTCTACGACTATCTCGCCCTCGACGGAACCCACGCTGCGGTCGGCGATGGCGTAATCGTTCCATTCGGGGGTCGCCGCGCGATCGGCATTGTCGTCGCGCTCAATCCGAAAGATCTCCCTCCCGCAGGAATCAAACTGAAGCCGATCGAGGGTCGGCTCGGTGCTGAGCCACTTGTGACCCCGCTCCTCATGGCGTTGGCGGAGACCGCTGCTGCGCGCTGGGCCGCGCCGATCGCAACGACGGTTCGATCGCTCCTGCCTGCCGGAATGCTCGATGCCGTTGTTCTCGAGGCTCGCAGAACGGCAGAGGTGAGTGAAGCCTCTGCCCGCATCGGACTCGGCGAAGAGTGGGTTGCTGTAGAGCGCCTCACAGGTGCGCGCGGCAAGACGCGCGCGGCAACACTCAAGAGCCTGCGACAACTAGAGCAGGCCGGAGAGGCGGAGCGACGCTGGTCACTGGTGCGTCGCGGTGCGCAGAGCCTTGACACGACCTTCGCCTCGTTGATCACCGATGCTGCTCCTGCAATTTTGGGGGCGATGCGGCTTGGCAGTCGCCAGGTAGCCGCCGTAGAGCAGCTCACGGCAGCGGCGGGAAGTGCAGACCGCTGGGTAGCCGCAAGCGCGCTCCCAGGAGGTCTCCCAACGGTGCGACGCCTTGCGGATGCTGGTGCAGTTCAGATGGAGGTTCGTCGCATTCAGCGCCGCCATAGCGATCGGCGAAGTGTGGCTGTTGACGCGGCAGGGCCCGTCATCAGCCTGACGGACGTGCAGCGTGAGATCGCCGATGCCGCTTGTGCGCGTAGTGCGGCGGGGGAGACCATCCTTGTCGACGGGCCACCTGGTTCTGGCAAGAGTCGTGCTGCGGCCGAAGCGGCGGTGCGCATGATCACGGCTGGGCGATCCGTGCTCTGGTTGGTGCCAGAGGCGGCGCAGGTGTCGATTGCTGCGGACATGCTCGCTGCGGCTGGTGGTGCGCCTGAGCCGATCCATTCTGGTCTGAGTGCTGGCGAACGACTCGATGCACACGACCGTCTCCTTGAGCCAGGACCGCATTTGGTGGTTGGCACCCGCGTTGCGCTCGGAGCTTTGCGTGATGAGATCGGACTCGTTGTCGTAGACGAAGAGCATGAGGGTGCCTACAAATCTGATCGCACACCGCGGCTGCATGCGCGTGATGCGGCGCGCGAGCTGGCACGCCTTGCCGGTGCTGCAACCCTACTGTTGAGCGCCACCCCAGCAATTGAATCGTTGGCGCGCGCCGAGATTGAGGGCTGGCGTCGCTTCACGTTGACTCGACGTACCCCTGCCCCACTCGTTGAGGTGATTGACCTGCGGCAGGAGCTCGCCGACGGGTGGCGCGGCATGATGAGCCGCGCGCTGCTTGAGCGCCTGACCGCGCTGGATTGGGCGGGCGGATCACAGGCGCTCCTGATCATTAATCGCCGCGGCTTGGCCTCAGCACTCCTTTGCCGCGACTGCGGTGCTGCACAATCCTGCCCCTCATGTGAGCGACCACTGGTGCTGCATAGCGCCGGATCGCTACTCCGTTGTCATGGGTGCGGCATCGCTGCGGAGCCACTTACTCGCTGCCCCTCTTGCGGTGGCGCACGCATTCGGGCGTTGGGTGGAGGCACCGAACGCCTCGAGGCTGAGGTGCGCACTGCACTCCCTGACCTGATCGTTGATCGTCTCGACGCGGATGCCGCATCGGCGATCGGCTCGGGCGACCGCATCTTGGACGCGTTTCGTAGTGGTCGCACGCAGATCCTGGTCGGCACCGCCCTCGCCGCGAAGGCACTCGATCTGCCGGCGCTGGCGCTGGTCGGCATCGTCTCGGCCGACACGGGCCTCTTGCTCCCTGACGAACGTGCGGCGGAACGTGCCGTGGCGCTCGTAGTGCAGGCGGTTGGTCGACTCGGACGTGGCGCACATGAGGGTGTGGCGGTGATCCAAAGCTATCGCCCAGAGGACCCAGCCATCACGGCGGCGGTGGAGATCGCCCGTGGAGGGAGTGTGGATGCTTGGCGTGCCCGTGAGATTGGGCTGCGGAAGGCAGCTGGCGGCGCGCCGTTCCTTCTCACCGTAAAAGTGAGTGCGGCGGCGGCAACCGCGGCCGCGGCACGACGCAGCATTGAGGGGCTGGCGGCCACCCTCCGCGCCGCCGCTGCAGCGGCGGGGGATGATCAGGCGCGCATCCTTGGACCGATTCCCGCCTGGGTGCCGCGGCGGGCCGGGCGTTGGCGGGAGAACCTGATCCTTCGGGCCGTGGACCTTGAGCGGTATCTGCCGCTGATTCGTGGACGCGACCTCACGGTCGATGTGGACCCAGAGACGCTCCTGTAGCGCTTGCTAGAATCCCGCCATGAGTGTTCGTCCGATCCTGCTCCTTGGTGACCCGCGGCTGCGCCTTCCAGGCGCGCCCGTCGAGAGCTTTGGCAAGCTGCTGCACTCGCTGCTTGATGATCTCGCCCATACGATGCGCGCCGCACCTGGCGTTGGTCTCGCTGCGCCGCAACTTGGCGAACCGCTGAACGTTGCCGTTGTTGAGGCGAAGGGGAAGACCTATGAGCTGGTGAACCCACGCATCGTTCGCGACACCGGCGATCAGACTGACCTTGAGGGCTGCCTCTCTATCCCTGGTTACGTCGCCGAGATCACGCGCAAGGAGCGCGTCTGGGTCGAGGCACAAGATCGCACCGGCCGCCCCTACAAGTTCAGCGAACATGGGTTTCTGGCGCGCGCCGTGCAGCATGAACTCGACCACCTCGCCGGAACGCTCTACATCGACTATCTCGACTCCATGGATCAGCTGATCGCCGTCGACGAGGCCGACGACGAGGAGCCAGACGATTCACCAGAGGCTGCTGAAGTTGCACGGCACCGCAAGGCGCTGCGAGGACATAGTCACAAGTAACCGACTGATCCTGTTTGGCAGTGGCGGCTTCGCCGTCCCGTCGTTCCGTGCACTTGCATCGGATCCCCGATTTGACATCGCCGCTGTCGTGACCGCTCCGCCACGCGCCGCCGGCCGAAGCGGTGCACTCACGCCAACACCGGTCGACACGTGGGCGAGTGGTGCCGGATTGCGTGTCGTACACGCCGCCAAGGTGCGTGATGCAGCGGAGATTGAACGAATCACGTCCATCGGTGCCGAGGGGGCGCTCCTCGCAGACTTCGGACAGATCATCCCTGCCGAGCTCCTGGATCTCTACCCGCGTGGCATCGTCAACCTACATCCGTCACTTCTGCCGCGCCATCGCGGCGCGAGCCCGATCCCCGCAACGATTCTTGCTGGCGATCGTGAGACGGGGGTCTCCACCATCGTGATGGATCAGGGGGTAGATACGGGGCCAATCATCGCCGTGCAGCATCTGCGAACGCGCCCAGCGGTCACCGCCGCAGAGCTAGAAGCGGAACTAGCCGAACTCGCCGCGGTGGGTGTTGCCGACACTCTGGTCACTTGGCTGCAGGGGAGTGAGGCGGCAGCTCCTCAGGGTGTTGTTGGTGCCACACAGACAAAGCGCCTCGCCCGTGCCGATGGTCGGATTGGTGCACAGACGTCGTGGGAGTTGGCGCAGCGTATGTGGCGGGCGTATCAGCCGTGGCCAGGCGTTTGGGTCGAGATCCCTGGTGTCGTGGATCGGCTGATCCTGTCGAGCATCAGCGCGGTAGAGGGGGACGCTTCACTCGCCGCAGGGGCCCTCGAACTGCACGACGACGCGCTGCTCCTCGGCCTCGCCGGGGGAACGGTGCGCCTTGACCGCGTGACTCCCGCAGGCGGCAAGAGCATGACGGGAGGGGAGTTCGCGCGTGGTCGCCAAGGGGAACTTGCCGCGCATGGGAGAATCGCAGAATGAAGACCACCGAGCCCAAAGCAGGATCGCAGCGGCCCCTCAGCCTCTCTGACCTCAACGTGAATCAACTCGCGGCGCGGGTGAGCGACCTCGGCGCGGAGTCGTATCGGGTTACGCAGATTCTCGATGGGGCCTGGCGCTCCGTGGCCACCTCCTGGAGCGAGGTGACTACACTCGGCAAGCCGCTCCAAGAGCGCCTGGCGAACGAGATCCGCTTCAGCGCTTTCGATGAGGTTGAGCGACAAGAGGCCGAAGACGGCGCCACCACGAAGCTGCTGCTGACCCTTTCTGATGGCGCGAAGGTTGAGGCTGTGTTGATGCGCTCGCCTGCCGACCCTCGCCGTGGCTCGGGGCCGCGTGCCACCGTCTGTGTTTCGAGTCAGGCGGGATGTGCGGTCGGCTGCCCATTCTGCGCAACGGGGGAGCTCGGCTTCACCCGCAATCTCAGCGCGGGCGAGATCCAGGACCAGGTGCGCATCGCGCGGCAGATCCTTCGTACCGAGGATCGCGAGCTGACCAACGTCGTCTACATGGGGATGGGCGAGCCACTGCAGAACATCGATGCCGTCTTTGCATCTATTGATGGCCTCACCGAGCCAGCCCGAGGCGGGATCGGTCAGCGCCGCATCACCGTCTCAACCAGCGGCGTCGTCCCGGGGATTGAGCGACTTGCCAAGCAGCGCCCACAGATCACCCTCGCCGTCTCGCTACATGCGGCACGCAACCCACTGCGCGATCTTCTTGTGCCGCTCAACCGGAAGTGGCCAGTGGAGGCGGTCATCGCCGCCGCAGATGGACATTCGCGTGCGACGGGACGCCGCACCACCTACGAGGTCACGATGATCGACGGGATCAATGACCGTGCCGAAGATTCAGCGGCACTCGCCTCTCTGCTGCGCGGGAGCGGCGCACACGTCAACTTGATTCCCATGAACGCTGTGGCACACACCCCATGGCAAGAGTCCAAGCCTGAGCGCATCGAGCAGATCGCCAATCAGCTCCGGGCCGCGGGGCTCACCGTCACCGTGCGCCGCAATCGCGGTCGCGAGGCTGGCGCTGCATGTGGCCAGCTCGCCGCTGAGAAGGCTGGCGCACCAACTCCCGTGGCAGTAGCCCGCCGACGCGAGTTGCTCGTAGCGGCGAGTGCGGCCGCCCTCCAGGGGCAGCGCACCGCACAGCCAATCGCTCCATCCGGGCCACTTGGCGGTGATGCATGAGTAGCGCGCGCATCGAAATTGCCGCGAGCATCTTGAATGCCGATCTCGGTGCACTCCGCGAGGCGGTGCAGGCGGCAGAGGCGGCGGGTGTTGACCGCATCCACCTCGACATCATGGATGGCCACTTCGTGCCGAACCTTACCTTTGGGCTCGCGACGGTTGAGGCGCTGCGCTCCGCCACGAAGCTTCCGTTTGATGCGCACCTGATGATCCTCTCGCCAGGACTCTGGGCGACGCGCTACGTGGATGCCGGGTGTGAGTCAGTTGCGATTCATGTGGAGGCGCCAGACCAGCATCGTGTGACCCTCGATGCGATTCGTGACAGTGGCGGCCGCGCCGGGCTCGCGCTCGACCCTGAGACGCCGATCGAATCGTTGGCCCCATTCCGCGACCAGCTGGACTTCGCACTCGTCATGACCGTGAAGTCAGGATTCGGCGGACAGTCGTATCGGCCCGAGGCGGCAGCGCGCATGGCTGCGATCCGCGCGCTTGTGGGCGAACGCGATGGACACCCCCTGCCACTTCATGTGGACGGCGGCATCAACGCGACGACGGCGGCTGACGCGGCGGCGGGTGGGGCAGACCTACTGGTCGTCGGCAGCGCCCTCTTCTCGGCGCAGGGCCCGACAGGTATGGGTGGTGCGGTTCGTGCGATCCGGGAGTCGGCGACCCGCTAGGGTCGCGGTCGGATTAGGCGCCCTTGCTGGCCGTGCGTCGGCAGCGGGTGCAGACCAGGACGCGCTTCGTGGTCGTTCCAACGGCAATCACGGTTGGCTGCAGGTTGGCGCGGAAGCGTCGGTGAGCACGGACGCGGTTCATTCCGACCGACTGGGGATTGAATCCCGCGATCGAATCCTTGCCGCAGAGGGTGCAGAAGCGAGCCATGTTGATTCTCCTTACGTGGTGGGGGCCCCAGTGGGACACGCCCGTCGTTCGTGCCGTATCGTAGCAGGTACGTCCGAAGCCTTGCCCAGGCTCGGCAAAGGGAGGAAGCCCGCATGAGTGGTACTGAGCAGATCCGCGTGGTCACAGGGGTCTCCCTGCGATGAGCCGCAAGAGCTGGGACGGCGTCGAGCTGATGGCCGCCCTTCGATCTGGCCTCGACCGCCTGGAGAGCAGGGTCGAAGAGGTGAATGCCCTCAACGTCTTCCCCGTACCCGATGGCGACACCGGAACCAACATGCTGGCGACCCTGAAGGCCGCCATTGCCGAGGGTGACGCCTCACTGGCAACTGGGGTGACGGCGATCGATGAGGTGAGTGCCGCGGTTGCACGAGGCGCCCTCCTTGGAGCTCGCGGCAACTCTGGTGTTCTCCTCTCGCAGATTCTCCGCGGGTTGCCGCAGGCGGTCCGCGGCCGCCAACGTGCCCGAGCCACTGAGATTGCACAGTCCCTCTCACTCGGTGTGCTGCACGCCTACTCCGCGGTGGCAACGCCAACAGAGGGGACGATCCTCACGGTCGCACGTGAGGTTGCCGCTGCTGCAATGAAGGAGTCGGAGGGGGCATCGGAGCTACGTCCATTCCTTGAGAGCATCGCCGCGACAGCGCGCATCTCCGTAGAGAAGACGCCGACCCTGTTGGCCGTCCTTCGCGAAGCCGGCGTCGTTGACTCTGGTGGCGCAGGGCTGCAACTCATTCTTGAAGGGATCGCCAATGTCCCATCGGTGGCACCGTCACGCGGTACGGTCGAAGCGGAACGCCGCAGTGCCTCCAGTGCATCTCCCAAGCCTGCCGCTGCGGCGCCAGTCGCGCCAGTCGATGCGGCCCCCACAGAGTTCGGCTACGAGACCGTGTTTATCTTGAGCTCGCCAGCGACACCGTTGGACCTTGCCGCAATTCGCGCGCATCTGGAGACGATCGGGGAGAGCGTGCTGGTTGCGGGCGATGAGGTGACCTGCAAGGTGCACGTACACAACCTGCGACCCGATGAGGTCTTGGCGTACGGGATCAGCCTCGGCGATGTTCGTGCCGTCACGATTGAGAACCTCGACCAGCAGAGCGCCGAACGGGCGACTGGGCATGCCGCATTCAACCAGTTGGCCGATGGCCCGCTTACCGCCTCCGCACGCCCTGCAGCTGCCTCACTTGGTCGCGGAACGTCGATCGTTGCCGTTGCCGCTGGCGCCGGCCTCGGCGATATCTTGCGCTCGGCGGGTGCGTCACAGATCGTTCATGGCGGACAGACTGAGAACCCGTCCGCTGCAGAGATTGCCTCGGCGATCGCCCATGCAGGCACCGAGTTTGTTGTCGTCCTTCCGAACAACAGCAACATTGTGTTGGCGGCACGCCAGGCGGCCGACCTCTCAGCGGCGAATGTGGTGGTCATCCCGACCCGTAACGCCGCCGAAGGGATCGCCGCGCTCCTCGCGTGGGACCCGTCACTCACACTCGAAGAGCTCGTCCCGCGCATGGAGGCGGCTCGAGCGGCCGCACGAACCTTCCGCGTCGTTGAGGCGGTGCGAGACGCCGTTGTTCGTGGCGTGGCAGTGAAGGCTGGGCAGATCATGGCGCTTGACCCGGTCGACGGGATCATCGCAACGGGGAGCAGCGATGTTGAATCCATCGTTGCGGCACTCGCGGGTCAATCGGCAGATCTGGTGACCCTCTTCGTTGGCGCTGATGTCTCTGATGAGCAGGCCAGCGAATTTGTGACCGCGGTGCGTGGTGCGATCGCTGGGGTCGAGGTAGACCTACAACGTGGCGGCCAACCAATCGAACGGGTGCTCGTGAGCTTGGAGTGACCGTCGACCCGGGCGAACTCCTACTGAAAGGGCTCCCTCTCCCAGGTGGCTCGAGTCTTCTTCGAGGCCTTGCAAAGCTCGGCGTCACCACCGTTGCCGACCTGCTGACCTACCTGCCACGTCGCTATGAGGATCGCCGCGAGATCACGCTGATCGCGGAGCTTGTTGGGGGAACGAGCGCCACGATTTCGGCGCGCGTAACCGACCTTCGCGTTGAGAAGACGTGGCGTCGTGGCGTTCAGCGCACGATCGCAACGCTCGTCGACGACTCAGGAGCAGTCGATGCAATCTGGTACGGACGAAGGTTCATTGAACGTCGCCTGACCGTTGGCACGACGATTGTCGCCACCGGGCGCGTGAAGGCGATGGGGTGGACGAAGCAGCTTGAGGCGCCAGAGTTCAGCCCGATTGGCGGGGGGGACCAGGTCAGCGCCGGTCGTATCGTCCCCATCTATCGCTTGACCCGTGGCGTAACGGCCTTGAGCCTGCGCCGTGCGGTGCGAAGCCTTCTCGACCAGTTCGGCCCTGAACTTGTTGATCCGTTGCCAGGCTCGGTGCAGTCGCGCAACGGGCTCATGCCGCTCGCAGAGGCGATTGAGGCGTTGCACTGGCCAGAGGAGTTTGGCCTTCGGGATGCGGCACTCCGCCGCCTCGCCTTCGATGAACTCCTCGCGGTGCAGATTGCGCTTGTCCATCGCAGCCGCCGTCGTGCCGGCGGCGGCGCCTTCGGCATCACGCCAACCAAAACGGAGTTGGCCAGCATTGAATCGCACATCCTCGGCGGGCTCGGCGGCGCCGCCGCAAAGCGCAAGACACCGTGGACGGGCGATCAGCGGCGTGCGATCGACGAGATCCTCGCCGACCTGGCAACAGGCTCGCCGATGTTGCGCCTGCTCCAGGGCGATGTCGGTACGGGCAAGACTGCGGTCGCCTTCGTTGCCGCTGCTGTTACGGCGGCCGCTGGGCATCAGAGCGCCCTCCTCGCCCCAACGGAGCTGTTGGCGCGTCAGCATGCCGCGACGGCGAAGCGACTCCTCGCCCCACTCGGCATTGAGGTGGCACTTGTGTTGGGCGGAACCCCCGTCGCCGAACGGCGAGCGGCGCGCGCTGCGGCCGCGGACGGGCACGCTGCGCTGGTGATCGGTACCCACGCCCTCTTCGCCGAGGGGACGCAGTTCGCCTCCCTCGGCCTCGTCATCGTCGACGAGCAGCATCGCTTCGGTGTGGAGGAGCGAGCGAAGCTCCTCTCCAAAGCTTCTCGAGAGCCGCATCTGCTCCTGATGACCGCGACACCGATCCCGCGCACCATCGCGCAGCTCCTCTATGCCGACGTCGCCTCTTCGGAGCTCCGCGAACTCCCCTCAGGACGCCAGCCAATCCGCACCGCGATTCGGACGAGCGGCGATCTTGAACGCGTTTGGACCTTTGTCGATGAAGAGGCGGCCGCAGGGCGACAGACCTTTGTCGTGGTGCCGCGTATCTCCGATGCCGAAGCAGATGGCGAACCAGAGCAGGGGACTACCTTCGATGATGATGTCGCTGAAGGTGGCGCAACCGGGGTTGAGGCGCAGGCGGCGCTGCTGCGCGAGCGACTCCCACACCGCCGCATCGGCGTCGTCCATGGACAACAGCGTGCCGCGGAGCGCACCGTCGCCATGCAGGCATTTGTTGCGGGCGAAACCGACGTGCTGGTCGGCACCACGGTGATTGAGGTGGGCGTCGACGTGCCAGCCGCCAGTGTCATGGTGATCCTCGAGGCGGAGCGTTTCGGCTTGGCGACGCTGCATCAACTGCGCGGCCGTGTTGGCCGCGGTGGCGACAAAGGGTGGTGCATTCTGGTGAGCG
Source organism: Thermoflexus hugenholtzii JAD2 (assembly GCA_945862225.1). Lineage (GTDB taxonomy): Bacteria > Chloroflexota > Limnocylindria > Limnocylindrales > Limnocylindraceae > Limnocylindrus. Next base: position 10,879 of record CAMAXG010000008.1, read on the forward strand.
ACAGCGACGACGAGGTTGCCGCTGCACGGCTCCAAGCGATCGAGGCCACCCGTGATGGGTTCTTGCTGGCAGAGCAAGACATCGCACTGCGCGGGGAGGGGAGCGTCCTCGGCACGTCACAGAGTGGCCTCCCGCCGTTGCGCATCGCAACGCTGGCGCGCGCCGAAGATCGCGCCCTCGCTCTTGTTGCGCGAGCGGAGGCGGAGCGACTGCTTGATCAGCGCGGCGAGGCGAAGCGCGAGGCAGTACTCCTCGTGCAGTCGTATGCGCGTGGCTGGCCGATTGGTCGAGCGACAGGCGCGGCGCTAACCGAGAGCGCGCCAGTATGAGCGCACAGGGGGCGACGCTCCGAATCATTGCGGGTGACCACCGTGGTCGTCGCATTGCGGTTCCGCCCGTGGGCACTCGCCCGATGGCTGATCGAGTACGCGAGTCACTCTTCGCGGTACTTGAGCCCCGAATCGTTGGCGCGAGATTTGCCGACCTCTGCGCGGGGAGTGGTGCAGTCGGCATTGAGGCGCTGAGCCGCGGTGCTGTTCACGCGCTCTTTGTTGAGCGGTCACGCGATGCCGTGGCAATCATCCAAGCGAATCTCACGACACTGAAGTTGACTGATCGAGCAACCCTCCAGGGTGCCGATGTGCTGGTGGCGCTCAAGGCGTCAGGCACCACCTTCGATCTGATCGTTGCCGATCCCCCCTACGACGACACCGCCGTGGCGGAGGGGATCCTGGCGCGCTGCGCAGCGCCTGACGGCCCACTCGCCGACGAAGGGCTTCTTGCGCTCACGGGGCGCACGCGACCGGGCGACCTACCCCGAGCGCTCCCTGAGGGACTACGATGTGTGCGAACGCTGATCTACGGTGATAGCTGCGTAGATCTCTTGGAACGCACCGAGGGAACGGGAACGGAGGTTGGCAATGAGTGAACGAGTGGCGCTCTACCCGGGCAGTTTTGATCCTGTGACGTTCGGTCATATCGACCTGATCCGCCGCAGCCTTGCGATCGCCGATCGTCTCGTGGTTGCGATCCTGCCGAACTCCGACAAAGAGGCGCTCCTCACCCTTGATGAGCGCACGGCCCTTCTGCGCAGCGTGATTGACGCAGAGCTCGGCGCTGCAAGCGCACGAGTGCAGATCCTCTCCGCATCGAACCTTGCCGTCCGCGTCGCTGCCGACGCCGGTGCAACCCTCATCATCCGCGGGCTCCGTGCCGGTTCCGACTTCGAGGCTGAGCTGCGGATGGCGCACGCCAATCGTTTGCTCGCCCCAGAGATTGAGACCGCCTTTTTGATGACCGCGCCAGAACACGCTTCAACCTCAAGCCGGCTCGTTCGTGAGGTTGCGCGCTATGGCGGACCGCTCGATCGACTGGTGCCAGCCGCCGTGGTCCCCGTTCTCGCCGCCGCCGCACGACGACGAGCGTCAAAGGCGTAACCGATGGAGAGCGAATCGGCGGCGTTGGTGCCGCCCCTCTATCCCGTTGACCTCTCACCGCTCCTGGCTGAATCGGCGGGCGGCACCTTTGCCCTAGAGCCATTCACGGCCGAGGATCGCATCGGAGATGAGCACTTCAAGGCTGCGGTCCAAGTTCGAATTGACCGAACCAATCGCGGCGTGCGCATCGTTGGAACCGTCCGCGGCAGCCAGGAGGGTGCCTGCGGTCGCTGCCTCACGCTTGCCACTGCGCAGCTGAGCGCCCCAATCGACGAGGAGGCACTTGAGTCCCGACATGCGACGGAGGGGGCGCTCCTCATCGGCAAGGGGAACAGCGTTGACGTTGGTCGCCTCGCCATGGAGGCGCTCGACCTGGCACGTCGCCTCGTGCTGCTCTGCACGCCGCCCTGCCCAGAGCGCTGTGGTCTCTGCGGCGCGGACCACCCCGCCAGCGCCTGTCCTGAGCGGGGGCTAGACCCTCGTTTGGCCGGCCTTGCGGCCCTCCTCCCCCCTGAAGGGGACGAAGGCGCGCCGATCGGGTAGGATTCCCCTCCAAGGCGCGCCCAGTCGGGCGCCAACGAGCGAGGTCAAAAAACATGGGCGTACCTAAGCGGAAGAAGTCGCACGCACGTCAGGGTGACCGACGTTCGCACCATGCCTTGACGCTCCCATCCATGGATCGCTGCCCACAGTGCAACGCCGTCAAGCGTGCGCACCATGCCTGCCTAGAGTGCGGAACCTATCGCGGCCGCGAGGTCATCCGCCGACCTGCGCCGGACGCGGACGTCGCCGACGCCTAACTCGCAATGAGCGCGTCGGGCGGCACTGTCCGCCTCGCCCTCGATGCGATGGGTGGTGACCACGGTCCCACCGAAGTTGTCCCAGGCGGCCTGCGCTGGGCCAAAGAGAATCCCACCGACCACCTCACCCTCGTCGGTGATGAGCAGGTCATTCGATCTATCGCTGGCAGCGATCTCCCGTCGAATGTCTCCATCGTCCACGGTCCAGGCGTCATCACCATGGAAGAGAATCCTGCGAACGCTATTCGCGAACGTAAAGATGCGTCCATCGTCGTTGCGGCGGCACTCGTACGCGACAAGCTCGCCGATGCCGTCGTCACCGCGGGCCACACTGGCGCCGGCATGGCAGCAGGTGTCTTGATCATCGGTCGCATCAAGGGAGTAATTCGGCCAGCCATCGCTATTCAGTTCCTCTTGCGCGAGAAGCCACTCCTCCTCCTAGATGTTGGTGCGAACCCAGACTCCACCCCAGAGAATCTCTATCAGTACGCGCACATGGGTCAGATCTTCTCGGAGCGCGTTCTCGGTGTGACCAATCCACGCGTCGCACTCCTCTCCATCGGTGAGGAGAAGGGGAAGGGCGATATGCGCATCCAGCGCGCCACCGAACTTCTCGATCAGTCGACGCTCAACTTCACCGGGAATGTCGAGGGTCGCCATCTGGCCGCCGATGAGGCCGACGTGGTCGTTTGCGATGCGGTGCTCGGCAACGTTGCGATCAAGCTGGTCGAGGGGGTGACAACCACCATTACCGATATGTTCCGCACCGAATTCCACCGCCTCCCATTCGGCCCGATCGCCGCACTGCTGATGCGCGGTTCGATTGCGCGCATTCGGACCCAGCTCGACTACGAGCGCGTTGGCGCCGCAATTCTCTTGGGGGTGCAGGGGACCGTTGCGATCACACATGGCCGCGCCCGTTCACGCATGGTCTACTTCGCCTGCGCCACGGCGGCACGAGCGGTGCGCGAGCGCGTCACCGAGCAGATCGCTTCGTCGATTGCGGAGAACACGATTGCTGCCCCCGACGGTCTCCCCGTTGGGCCGGCGTAAGGTGGCAACCTGGCGAGCTCCGGTTGCGCCAAAGGATGCAGCGGCGCGGGCGCACACGGCGGGTCGACGCGATGCCCTCACCGCCCTCTACGAGTCGGACTTTGGGATGCGCACAGCGCTGGCGGTCCTAGAGCGACGCATTGCCGCGGGCGATGTCACCGAGGAGACCCTGCTCTGGTCCCGGCCGCTCCTTGAGGTCGTGGAGGCGAGTCGCCCACAAATCGATGCCGCCATCGAGCGCCTTGCCCCCGCCTTCCCGCTTGCAACCATGGCCAGAATCGACCGTTCACTCCTGCGGTGTGGCCTAGGGGAGGTGATACACTCCCGCACGGCGGCGCCGACCGAGGCGATCGCTGCGTGGACCTCACTCGCCCGCACGTATAGCGGCGAACCGGCCCGCAAACTGGTCAACGGCGTACTCGGCACCGCGCATCGCGAGGTTGCCTCTACGACGGAGAGAGACGGAGGGAGTAACTCATGAGCGACAAGGATCAGATCTTCCAGGAGCTCCAGAGCTACATCGTTGAGCAGCTCGGTGTTGAGAAGGAGAAGGTAAAGCCTGAGGCTGCCTTCATCGAAGACCTCAATGCAGACTCCCTCGACCTTGTTGAGTTCGCAATGGGCCTCGAAGAGAAGTTCGGCGTGACCATTGCTGACGAAGAGCTCGGCAAGATCAAGACGGTTCAGGACGCCGTCGACGCCATCGTCGAGAAGAAGGGCTGAGATGGGGCGGCCCCTTGGCCGCCGGCGTGGGGCGCGAGCCTTGCGCGGTGCAGCCATAGGGGCGTGCCACCACTCCCCACGATGACGCTCGTAGTGGCGCCACTGTCGATGACCCCAGCGCAACGTGAACGCCTCAACATCCCAGTGGGGGGCGAGGCACTCGTCGAGCTGGCCCTCACGCACCCATCACGCCGCCACCAAGAGGGTGCTTCCGCTGATAACGAGCGCCTTGAATTTCTTGGCGATGCCATCCTTGGCGCCGTCGTCGCCTCCCGACTCTATGCGGATGACACCGCAGCAGAGGAGGGGGACCTCTCCGAGCGCCGGGCCGCTGTGGTCTCGCGCACCGCACTTGCTGAGGTTGCCCTGCGCATCGGCATTGACGAGGTGCTGATGCTCGGTGAGGGTGAGGCGTCGCGCGGTGGCGCACGTCGACCGGCGGCACTCGCTGCGGCGTTTGAGGCGCTCATCGGTGCGATCTACCTGAGCCACGGCTTCGCCGCCGCCGCAACGTTTATTGAAGGACACATGAGCGCCGAGCTTGCCGCACCACGCGCCGCACTCGGCAAGGGGATCAAGACCCTCCTGCAGGAGTGGACGCAGGCACGCAACGGCTCCCTGCCGCGCTACGACGTTGTTGCCACCACTGGCCCCGAGCACGACCGAACGTATGAGTGCGTCGTGCGCATTGATGGCAGCGAGGTAGCGCGCGGATCAGGTCCAAGTCGCCGTGCCGCCGAAGCCGCCGCCGCTGAGGCTGCCATCGATCTCCTCGGCATCACCGCGGGAGGGGCAGAGTGAGCCGACTCCGACTCCGTGAAGTACGACTGAGCGGCTTCAAGACCTTTGCCGACAAGACGACCATCGCCTTCACCCCAGGGATCACAGCAATCGTGGGGCCAAACGGCAGCGGTAAGTCGAACGTCGTCGATGCCCTGCGCTGGGCACTCGGCGAGGCCGGTCGCGGTATTCGTTCGAAGCGCGTGGAAGAGGTCATCTTTGCCGGATCAGAGAAGCGCCGCCCGCTCGGCCTCGCCGAGGTATCGCTCTCCATCGCCAATGAGGATGGGCTCTTCGACCTTCCATTCACCGAAATCGAAATTGCTCGTCGCGCCGATCGCGGCGGTGGCCAGGAGTACCTGCTCAATCGCGAGAAGATCCGCCTTCGAGATCTCAACGAGCTGCTCGATGGCGCCGGCCTTGCCGAGAACGGCCTCCTCTTCATTGGCCAGGGTGCCGTTGACCAGGCACTGAGCCTGAAGGCCGAAGAGCGCCGCGCGCTCGTTGAAGAGTTCGCCGGCACCGCGCGCCACGAGCGACGCCGTGCACGAGCCGAAACCGAAATGAAGGAGGCGATCGATAATCGCGCCCGCGTTGAAGAGATTCTTGGCACCCTCCGCCCACAAGAGCGCCGCCTCGCGACGCTGGCAAAGCAGGAGGCCGGTCGCGAAGAGTTGCTCACCGAGGCGGTCGAGCGCATCGCCGCGTTGGGTGCGGCTCGCGGCGCATGGATCGCTTCGCGTCGAGTGCGCATCGGCGGCCAGCTCTCAACAGTGACGAGCGAGTTGCAGTCCATTCGCGAGCAGCTGCGCAATGCCGACGAAGAGGCCCATCGTCGCCGCGAGCGCCTCGGGCTTGCCCGCACCGATCTCGACGTTGCCCGACGTGCCCTCGAGGCGGCACGCGAGGCTCGTGAATCTGCTGAGCGTGCCCATGCGCGCGTTGAGGCCGAATCGGCCGCCCTGTCGCGTGATGTAGAGCGCATCGCCACAGAGGTTGCCGTTGCTGAGTCAGAGATCGCCTCAGTGGAGGCGCTGCGCGCCGCTGCAGCTCCTGCCGTCGACGCCGAGGCTGTTGCCGCACTTGAGATCCTTGATGCTGACCTCTCTGCCGCGCGCCGCGAGCTGGAGGCGCTCACCGACGGCACCGGGGCAAATGGGAGCGATTCCGCTGTACGGGCTCAGCGGTCACGCGAGGTAGAGCGCGCAGATCTCACCGCCCGTCTTGAGCGGCTTCAAGCAGAGCGCACTGCCGTTACCGCAGATGGCGTGAACGAAGACCCTTCCGCAGCAGAGAACGTTTTGATTCTCGCTGCGACCGCTGCAAGCGATGCCGCGGCACGCCTTGCCGCCGCGACACGCGAACTCGCAGAGGCTGAATCTGGTGCCGCCGCCGCTCGAGCAACCGTTGGAGAGAGTGAACGTGCGGCTCGCGCTGCAGAGGCAGAGGCGGGGTCGCTCTCCGGTCGACTCACCGCACTTGAAGCGCGTCGAGCAGCCCTGCAGGAGCGTGCGCTGTCAAAGGCGGCACACGCGATCGGTGGGCGAAGCCTTCTCGCCGGTGTCGAGCTTCGTGAAGAGGGCCGCACCGCAGTCCTCGCCGCCCTTGGTGCACTGGCGCGCGGTTTCGTCGTTGATCAGCGTGGTGCAAGCCTGCTTGATGACGAGCAGGGCGCACTCCTCATTGATGGCGCAGATGCAATTGGCGCAACCACGCACCCGACGCTCCCATCGCTCAGCAGTGAGGTTCTCAGCGATCCAGACGGACTATTGGGCCGGCTCCTCGCCAGCGTCTTTGTTGCCCCGAGCGTTGCTGCCGCACTGAGTGCTCTCGCAGATCTTCCGCTCGGCGGCACGATCGTCACGCGCGCTGGCGCTGTTGTGCGCCACGGTGGTGTCGTCATTCGTGAGACGGAGCCAGAGGATGCCCTCGTAGACTCAGAGATCGGCCGCGCCGCGGCGGCAACGGAGCGACTGCGCACTGCTGCAGCATCGTTGCGCAGCGAGGCCATCGTGGCGGCGGGCACTCTGGCTTCCGCTGAGACGCGCCTAGCGCAGGGACGCGGTGCCGAGGTCAGCACCCGTGCAGCGCTCAGGGCCGCTGAATCGGCCCGCGCAGAGGCGGAGCGCCGTCGTGACGCGGTCCGTCGAAGCACGTCGGAACGTGCAGAGCGCATCGCTCGACTTGATACTGCCGTCACCGCAGCACAGGCGCGGCTGAACGAGATCGCCCTCACCCCTGAACAGGCAGTTGCCACAGATGCGGCAACACAGTGGCGCGCCCGCGTAGAAGAGCTCACTGCCCGCCGCGCCGACCTCGCCACCGCCGTTGAAACCGACCGAGCGGCCTTGCGCACCTGGGAGTTGGCGCGAGCTCGTGGCGACGCAACCGTTGCAGGTGCCTCCACTCGAATCACCCGAGCCGCTGAGGAGCGTGGCGCACTTGAGACGCGTGTCGCAAACCTCCGCGCCCAGCTCGCCGAGCAGTCTGGCCTCGCCACTGCGGCCCGCGCCGCTGCAGCCCAACGTGAAGAGAGCGTGCAGGCAAAGGCGGCGCTGCAGGTTGAGATTGAGAGCGAGATCGCTACCGACGAAGAGGCGAAGCGTGGCCTCCGTTCCCGCGAGCAGCAGCTCGATGAGGCGCTGCGCCCGCTCGAACGCGATGCGCAGGCGGTTGAGTTTGAGCGGGAGCGCTTCATTGAAGAGTTGAGTGGCGACCTTGCCGCATTTGGTCGTCGCCTCTCTGAGGACGCTCGCTTGGCCGCTGGAATCCCGGTTGCACTTCGCACCGCTGCAACCGCCGATGAAGCTGAGGTTCCTGCCGAGGGGGATACCGCTGCGCGCGAGGGACTCGCACGTCAGCAGGCGGCAGCCCTTGCCGCCTACTGGGAAGGTCAGCACGCTGCCTCCGAGCCGGCATCCCTCGTTGCGCCCGACCCAGAAGAGCTACGCGCCTTGGAGCGCCTGCGACGCAAGATTGGTCCACTCGAGGCGGGTGGAGCCAGCATTGTGATGGAGCATCAAGAGCTTCGCGCTCGACTCGAATCACTCGAGGTGCAGACGCGTGATCTTGATGGTGCGATCGAGAAGGCTGCAACGTTGATGCGGGAACTTGATCTGCTTGTCGAGTCGACCTTTGCGGAACAGTTCACCGCACTACAGACCACGTTCGCGTCAAACTTCCAGCTTCTCTTCGGCGGTGGCGATGCGCAGCTGCGCCTTGCGGATGATGGCGAATCACGTCGACCGGGAGTTGAGATCGATGCTCGTCCACCACTGAAGCGTCGCCAGCAGCTCTCTCTCCTCTCGGGTGGAGAGCGCGCGCTTACCGGCGTGGCGCTCCTTCTCGGCATGTTGGCCGTTCGGCCGCTTCCATTCGTGGTGCTCGACGAGGTTGATGCTGCACTCGACGAGGCAAACGTAACCCGCTTCGGCGACGCGATTCGCGAGCTGAGCGAGCGCACCCAGGTTGTGGTGATTACGCATAACCGGGGCACGGTCGAAGTGGCCGACAGCCTTTGGGGCGTGACGGTTGGCGAAGATGCGGCAAGTCGCGTCTTCGGGCTGCGCCTCGATGAGGCGAAGCGCATCGCTGATCAGGCGCGCGCTGAGCGCGAGGCGGCGCGTTGAAACTCGCCTTCTGGCGAAAGAGTTCCCCGGACGATGAGAAGCGCGTGGCTGAAGCCACAACCCCAGCCTCTAACCCACTCGCCAAGGTTCTCCGTCGGTTCACTGCACCCGAACCTGACTGGCGGGAAATCGAGGAGGCACTGCTCGCCAGCGATGTTGGGCTCGTTGCCACCACCGCACTCATTCAGGCGGCACGCGATGGTGACGGTGCAGATGGGCGTTCTCGAGTGCGGGCAGCCGCACTCAGCTTGCTCGGTGAGGACCCAGCCAACCTGAACGATGAGGCCGATGTGGTGCTGCTCGTTGGTGTCAATGGCGTAGGGAAGACGACCACCGCGGCGAAGCTCGCTGCCCGAGCCAAAAGCGCTGGCCTCTCACCTCTGCTCGTTGCTGCAGATACCTTCCGTGCAGCGGCAATCGATCAGTTGCGGGCGCTCGGCGTACGCGAAGGGGTCGAGGTGGTCGAAGGGCGACCAGGCGGCGACCCTGCCGCCGCAATTCATGATGCGCTAACCCTTGCCGCGGCGCGGGACTTTAGCCCCGTGATCATCGATACCGCTGGTCGAATGCAAACACGGAGCGGCTTGATGGATGAGCTCGCAAAGATCCGGCGCGTGGTGACGAAAGTAGCCCCTACGCGCACGGTTGAGGTGCTGCTCGTCTTGGATGGCACGGCGGGACAGAACGGCCTTGCACAGGCGCGTGGCTTTGACGCATCCGCGGGTATTGATGGCATCGTCCTCACGAAGCTCGATAGCGGCGCACGCGGTGGCGTGGCGCTGGCGGTACGACGTGAGTTAGGACTGCCAATTCGCTGGGTCGGAACGGGCGAGCGCGCCACCGATCTGGTGCCGTTCGCCGCTGAGGCCTACGTCGATGGGTTGCTAGGCGCGCCTACGGGCTCCTGACGCCGGAATCTGCGAGATCGACTGGATCCTTCCCAGACGAGAGGCTGCAACGAAGATGCCGACGGCGATAGAGGCCGCACCACCCACGAAGAGCGCAACGCCACTCCCAGCCACAGAGCTCCCGATCACGCCACCAACGATGATCCCCAACAGTCGACCGAGGATGCCGACGCCATCATTTGCGGCGTTTGCGCGTCCCTGAAAGGCGGCGGGTAGCACGCGTCCACGGATGGCCGCCTGATTTGCCTCCCACACCGTCTCAAAGCCATCGCTGAGCAACTGGTGGCCGATGAGCATGGTGAATCCAAGGACTGTTGCACCTGGCGCGAGCGGTACAAGGATGAGGCCAAAGCCCACGATCGCCAAACTCACGGAGATCGCACGCCCGACACCGAGGAGGTTGGAGATGCGTTCCGTGAGTACTCCGCCAAGGAAGGCGGCGATGCCGCCCGTTGCGATGACTAGCCCGATCGCCTCTGGTCCAAGACCGAGCCCGTTCGTGACAAAGAGCAGGTACGACGATCGGAAGAGTCCGAAGTAGAGACCGATCACGAAGGTCGAGATGAGCAACGGTCGCATGATCGCGACAGACCAAGTTTTCTTCAGCCCGTCGGAGAGCTCGCGGCGGAAGCTGGCTCGGGCAGAGGCTGGCGGCAACTTCGGCTCCGCGACTCGCAGGAAGCCAATCAGCACCGCCGAAGCCACGTAGGTCAACGCATCAATACCAATTGCCGCAGGTCCACCGAAGGCGCCAACGAGGAGTCCGGCAGAGCCGAAGCCGAAGAACTCCGCCGCGCCACGGATCCCCAACGTGCGGGCTAACACGGCACGCAGCGCCGAGGAGTTCACCAGTCCAGCGAAATAGCTGCGCTCTGCAATGTCGAACGTCGTTGCGCACATGCCGCAGAGGGCGCTCACCGCAATCAGGTGGGGGAGGGTTACTTCGCCGAACAGAGCAGCGGCGAGTGGGATGGTGCCGAGCAAGATCGCCCGCAGCAGGTCGGTGCCAATAAGCACGGGCTTGCGGGGGAGTCGGTCAATCCACACGCCTGCGAACTGGCTCACCACGGCACCAGCGATGAGGTCGACCGCCGCAAGGGCGGCCGCTTCGGCTGCGTTGATCCCGAGGCCAATGATCGCCAGGAGGGGGAGGGCAGCCCGGGTAATGAATGACCCGTAGGTTGAGATCGCCTGTGCGCTGATCAGCACGTTGACGTCGCTGCGCACGAGCGGAGTCAGGTCCTGGAGTCCGCCCTGCCCCTTCGGGGTTCGTTTTTGAGCTGCCATCGCGCGAGCGTACACTCTAGGCATGTTTGACGCGCTCGGTAGCAGTCTTCGGGCCTCACTTCGCCGCCTTACGGGGAGTGGGCGAATCAGTGCCGCCGATCTTGAGGCCGGCCTTGCCGACATCCGCACCTCACTGGTCGGCGCCGATGTTGCGATGTCCGTTGTCGCGCAGTTGCTGGAGCGCATCAGCGAGCGGGCACGTGTAAGTGAGATCGTTGGCGGTCTCGGCGCTGGCGAGCGCATGCTGGGAATCCTGCACAGCGCGCTAACGGAAACGCTTGGCGGATCTGGCCGCGACCTTGACCTGCGCGAGCGACCGGCAACCATCCTCCTGCTCGGCTTGCAAGGTGCAGGCAAAACAACAACGGCCGCAAAGCTTGCCTATCGCTTGGCGAAAGATGGTCGCCGTCCGCTGCTCGTTGCCGCCGATCCTCGTCGTCCAGCAGCGGCAGAGCAGCTTGCGACTTTGGCCGCCGCCATCAAGGTGCCCATGCATCGCGAGCCGATCGGCACTCCGGTCGCAGAGATCGGAACACGCGCGATCGCTGCCGCCCGACGTCTCGGCCTTGACGTGGTGATCATCGACAGCTCTGGTCGCACCACCCTCGACGACGAGCTGCTGGAGGAGTTGCGCGATCTCCGCGACGCCACGAAGCCGCGTGAACGCCTCTTGGTGCTTGACGCGGCGACGGGGCAGTCAGCACTGGCGATTGCCGAAGGGTTTAAATCAATCGCCGAACCGACTGGCCTGATCCTCTCCAAACTTGACGGCGATGCACGCGGCGGGGCCGCGCTCTCGATCGCCGGCGGTGCAGGAATTCCCGTGGTCTACGTCGGTACCGGCGAGCGTTCCGATGCGCTGGAGCGATTCCATCCCGAGCGCATCGCCAACCGCATTCTCGACATGGGTGATCTCGCCACGCTGGCAGAGCGCGTTCGAGATGCAGAGATTGGACCGATGGCAGCGCCCGACGCTGAAGTACGTGCGAAGGCGGCAGAGGCTCGCGCACTGCGCGGCGGCATGACCTTTGACGACCTTCTCGGCCAACTCCGTCAGATGTCGTCGCTCGGACCGATCGGCCAGGTGGTCAAGATGATTCCGGGTATGGGCGGCATGGCAGAGCAGGCCGAAGCCGCCGTCGCCAGCGGCGAACTGAAGCGCACGGAGGCGATCATCCTCTCGATGACTCCCGCCGAACGGCGCGACCCAGCCCTGCTGACCCTGCCACGACGTCGGCGCATTGCCGCAGGGGCTGGGCGAGCCATCGAGGAGGTCAACAGGCTGGTCAAGCGACTCGAGGAGATGCGGACCCTGATGCGGCGTGCTGGTGGCGGAGACCCGAGCCGGCTGATGGGCGGTGGGGCCGGCCTCCCTGGCAAGCACGCGGGTGGGCGGATCCCTCCCAAGGCGGCGAAGCGGGAGAAGCGGCCCAAAAAGGGCGGCAAACGGCGCTAGTCCACGGGGAGAGATGCGCCCGAGCCGCTGAGCGGCTAGGATTCACGGACTGACCCCCTGGCAACGCCAGGGCCACCAGCCGCTCCGGAAGGGGCGGCGCCTCGGAGGATGCATCAGGGATGAGTGTTCGGATCCGTTTGACCCGCGTGGGCGCATCTAAGCAGCCATCGTATCGCGTGGTTGCCACCGATCGCCGTTCGCCTCGAGATGGTCGCTCCCTAGAAATTCTTGGCCACTACAACCCACGCACCGAGCCACTGACGCTGGTGCTTGATCTCGCCAAGGTTGATGCCTGGATCGCCAAGGGCGCACAGCCATCTGATGTCGTTGGCAAGCTGATTACCAAGGCGCGCGCCGGCGGTATCGCCATGGGCGGCAAGACGTTGGCCAAGGCTGCAACGCCTGGCTACACCAAGCCTGGCACGCGACCAGTTGTCGAAGAGCCAACGGTTGTCGTTGAAGCTGCGCCGGAGGCTGCTGTTGAGGCGACCGCTGATGCTGCAGCTCCTGAGGCTGCTCCGGTTGAAGATGCACCTGTCGCCGAAGCGGCACCAGCAGAGGCGGCACCTGCCGCTGAGGAGGCCTAAGTGGCAGCAGCGCAGCTTGTTGAGTACGTCGCGAAGTCGCTTGCCGATAACCCAGACGGTGTCAGCGTTGAAGTAGAAGAGGATGGCGACGCCATTATCTTGCGCCTTCTCGTCGACGAAGAGGACATGGGCCGAGTGATCGGACGCAACGGCAGCATTGCCAAGGCTATGCGCAGCCTGTTGAAGGTTGTCTCAAATCGCACCGGAGAGAACTACGTCCTCGAAATTGGCTGATGCAACGACTGACCTGCGCGTTGCGCAGGTGCGCGGCGTTCGCGGTCTTGACGGCTCACTCCGGCTCGAAGTCCTGACGGATACTCCCGAACAGCGCTTCATCCCAGGCGCGCGTCTCTCTATCGAGAGCTCAGATCGCGTCCTCACTATTCTTGAAGTCACTCCAAGCTCTCCTGGTCTTTTCGTACGATTCGGCGAGGTGCAGAGTCGACTGGCAGGTGAGCGCCTCATTGGCGCATATCTCACAATCCCAGCTGCGCAGGTGCAGATCCCGCCAGACCGCGTGCTCTGGGATGAAGTGATTGGGGTAACGGTGCGCGACCCGCAAGGCGAGATCATTGGCGAGGTTCGTGATCTCTATCGCGCGGGTGGCGCCGAGGTTTACGTTGTGCAGACACCGGATGGCGGAGAGATTGACCTCCCAGCTGTTGCGGCGGTCATCGTGGAGTTCGCTCCGCGCGAAGGGCGCATCGTTGCCGATCTCACGGGGTCAGAGCTCTCGGTACGTGCAGCGAAGGCACCTCGTCGACGTGGCCCACAGAAGACGCCTGGCAGCGTTGCGTCACTACGCGCCGCGAAGGCTTCACGCCGGCCGAAGCAGCGCTCCGCCAAGCCCCCGGCAGGTGACGCATGAGCGAAGAGGTTCGCCCAGTGCTGAAGATCGATGTGATCTCTCTCTTCCCGGAAACGATCATGTCAGCGCTCTCCGCCAGCATTCCAGCACGCGCCCTTGAGCGCGGCTTGGCAACTCTCACCTGTCATGACCTGCGCACTTGGGGGATCGGAAAGCACCGCTCAGTGGATGACGAACCGTATGGCGGTGGGGCAGGGATGCTCCTGCGGCCAGAGCCGCTGGTTGAGGCGATTGACGCGCTGCGCGGGCCAGACTCCACCGTCATCCTCTTTGATGCGGGTGGTGAACGCCTACGACAGCCACGCGTCCGCGCGCTGGCGGCGGCTTCGCATCTGATCATCATCTGCGGGCGCTACGAGGGGGTGGATGACCGCGTTCGCGCCTACGTTGATCTCGAGCTCAGCCTTGGCGACTTCGTCCTCTCTGGGGGCGAGCCAGCCGCGATCGTCCTCTGTGATGCGATCCTGCGCCTCGTCCCTGGGGCGATTGATGCCGCGTCGCTCTCTGAGGAGTCGTTCTCTGGGGACCTCTTGGAGTACCCCCAGTTCACCCGCCCGGCGGAGTTCCGAGGCGTAGGGGTGCCGGAGATCCTCCTCTCTGGGAATCACGCGGGGGTAGCCGCCTGGCGGCACGAGGAGGCGGTTCGTCGCACCCAGCGCCAGCGCCCTGACCTCGCCAAGCCTGCGAAGGGGAGCGAGGGGTCGTAAGGGGAGGCCCCAGGGGGCCTGTGCTATTCTCACCGCCCGCGCCGACAGGTTCTGTCGGCCACCACGGAGACTAATCATGGATTTGATCCGCACGCTGACTAATGCCCAGATGAAGAGCGATCTCCCGGAGATCAAGACCGGCGACACGGTGAAGGTGTCGGCAAAGGTCGTTGAAGGGAACCGAGAGCGCATTCAGGTATTCGAGGGCACCGTCATGCGCCTACGCGGCGGCGGACTCGGCTTGAACATCACCGTCCGACGCATCGCCTCAGGCGTTGGCGTCGAGCGAACCTTCAAGGTGCACAGCCCACGCATCGAGAAGATTGAAGTGGTCCGCCACGGTGTATCGAACCGCGCCCAGCTCTACTTCCTCCGTGATCGTGTTGGCAAGCAGTCGTCGCTCCGCGAGCGCCGAGATAGCGCCACCGACATTGCAAAGAACGAAGTGAAGGCCGCCGCAAAGAAGGCCATCAAGGACGAAGCAGATGCCGTGATCGCCGCTGCCGCCGCAGCCGTTGCCGCCGAAGAGGCCGCCGCTGCTGCAACTGCAGCCGAGGTCGTTGCCGAGGCTCCTGCCGCTGAAGCCCCAATCGCTGAGGCGCCAGCCGCCGAAGTGGCCGAGGTGACCGCTGAAGTTGCCACCGAAGAGAGCGCACCTGTTGATGCGCCAGCCGCTGAGGCATCGGAGAAGGCTCCGGAGTGAGCGACCTGCGGCCCACGAGTGGCCGCACATTGCCAACTCGCGAACTGGAGCTACGCCACGGACATCCTGAACGTGCCGTCATTGGCATCGATGAGGTTGGTCTCGCCCCGCTCGCCGGACCTGTGGTCGCCTGCGCGATCCTCATGCCTGCAGGAGATCCGATCCCCGGTGTTCGCGATTCGAAGATGCTGACGCCCGCACGTCGCGTCGTACTCGCACAGCAGATTCGAGACGTTGCGATTGCTATCGGTATTGGTGCCGCTTCGGCGCGAGAGGTGGAGCGCATCAATCCGCGTGCAGCGTCGCATCGCGCCATGGCTCGCGCTGTCGCGCAGCTCTCTCGCAGAAGGGGAGCGGCGCCAGACTTTGCCCTCGTTGATGGGAGTAGCGCGCGTGAGCTTCGTGAGCTGATTGGGCCACATGCAACCGTGGTACGCGGCGACCAGTCGGTCTACGCGATCGCTTGCGCCTCAATCGTCGCGAAGGTTCTTCGGGACAAGCTCATGACCGAACTCGCACGGCGCTACCCCGGCTACGGGTGGGAGTCCAATGTGGGCTATCCCGCACCTGTGCATCTTGCCGCGCTTGATTCGCTTGGCATCACGCCGCATCATCGCCGCACCTACGCCCCGGTTGCAGCACGCATTGGTTTGCTGCCGCGTAGCTAACTCCCTAGTGAACGCCACTGGTACGGCACCGCTGGGAGCATGCCGTGGTGGCAAGCAATCGCACGCAACGGGCAGTCGTCGGCCGTGAGGCTGAAGATCTGGCGGCGCGGTCTCTAGTTCGCAGCGGCTGGGTGATCGTTTCGCGCAACCTGAGACTGGGCCGACTTGAGGTCGACCTACTTGCACGTGACCCGCGCGGCTCCCTTGTCGCCATCGAGGTGCGTCGCCGTGGCTCCGTCGGTGCAGCCTCACCATCAGAGCTCCTGGGAGCACGCAAGATGCGGGCTCTGCGGCGGCAGCGTGCCCGCCTCCCAGAGGGGTGCCGCATCGACCTCCTACTCGTGCTCGGCAGTCCAGGACGCGAGCGTCTGCGCCTCATCCGGGGGGTCGCCTAGTGGCTCGGCGCCCCGTGCTAGGATTCCCGAGCGTCCGAATCGGACGTCCGCCCCCGAAAGGGGTCGAAATACGCACGCGGAACAAGACGCCTCACTACGGTGGCCCTTCGGGGTCGTGACGGCGCCCCGCGGTGGAATAACCGTGCAAGGAGAACTATGGCACCAGTAACGATGCGCGACCTCCTCGAGGTCGGAGCCCACTTCGGGCACCAGACACGCCGATGGAATCCCAAGATGGCGCCGTTTATCTACGCGCAGCGCAACGGGATCCACATCCTCGACCTCGCCAAGAGCGCGAAGCACCTGCAGATTGCCCTCGACGCCGTCCGCGACGCGAGCGCAAACGGGGAGACCATTCTCTTCGTCGGCACCAAGAAGCAGGCACAGGCGCCAATTCAGGAAGAGGCGACCCGCGCCGGTCAGCCATACGTGATCAAGCGCTGGCTCGGCGGCATGCTCACCAACTTCACGACGATCCGCAAGCGCCTCACCCTCATGGAGCAGCTTGAGGCACGGGAGCAGGCTGGCGAGTTCGACATCATGTCGAAGAAGGAGGCCTCCAAGCTTGGCGACAAGCTAGAGAAGCTTCGCGGAGCGCTCGGCGGCATGCGCCGTCTGCGCAAGGCCCCAGGCATGGTCTTCATCATTGACCCAAGCCGCGAGACGCTCGCCGCGATTGAGGCGAACAAGCTCGGGATCCCTGTTGTCGGCACCGCCGACACCAACGTGAATCCCGACCTGCTGAATTACCCGATCCCAGTGAATGACGACGCGATCAAGTGCATTCGCTTGATCTGCACCGCCGTCGCTGACGCGGTTATCGAAGGCGCGGCCATTCGTGCTGCACGTCTGCCTGAGCTCGAGGCGCAGGAGGCCGCTGCCGCTGCGGCAGAGAACGCTGCAGATGCACCTGATGCTTCTGATGTGCAGGACGACCTCGTTGCTGCGCTGAGTGCCACCGGCACGCTGAGCTTCTCGCCTGACGAGGATCCAGCGCCCGCCGTCGACACCACCCCAGCAGTGTAAGGAGGCCACCATGGCGATTAGCGCAGAGGCGGTACGAGACCTACGCGAGCGCACCGGCGCGGGGATGATGGATTGCAAGCGCGCACTCGAAGAGTGCGGCGGTGATGTTGAGAAGGCCGTACTGGCACTTCGTGAGGCTGGCCTAGCCGCCGCCGCGAAGAAGGCCGGCCGTGATGCACGTGAGGGACTCGTCTCTTCGTACATCCATACCGGCGGCCGTGTCGGCGTGCTTCTTGAGATCAACTGCGAGACAGACTTCGTGGCGCGCAATGAGCAGTTCCAGAAGCTGGTGAAAGACATCGCGATGCAGATCGCAGGACTTCACCCGCTCTACGTGAGCCAGGAGCAGATCCCAGCCGCTGCACTTGAGGCGAAGCGCGCCGCCCTCCTTGAGGATGAGGCGCTTGCCAAGAAGCCCGAGGCGATTCGGGCCCAGATCGTTGAGGGCCAGCTCCGCAAGTGGTTCGAAGAGGTCTGCCTTCTCGATCAGCCGTTCCGCGACGGCGACGAGAACGTTGGTCAGCTGATCACGAACGCGATTGCCACGATTGGTGAGAACATCCGAGTACGGCGCTTCGTGCGCTACGCACTCGGCGAGGAGCTGTAGGCCCCACATGATTGGGGCGGTGGAGGCGGCATGACCGAAACCACACGCTATCAGCGAATTCTGCTGAAGCT
>CAMAXG010000009.1 GCA_945862225.1 Thermoflexus hugenholtzii JAD2
CTCACCGCCGTAGCAAGTCGCCTGAATGCCACGGTGCTCAACAAGAGCTCAGCACAACTCGCCGCCGCCGCAACCAGCCTCCCCGAGTCGCTGCCGAACCGCGCAATCGTGCGGACGGTGTTGGAGCGCACGAGCCGCCTCCTCGCCGAGATCGACGATGCTGCGGTCGAGCACGTCTATAGCGACGGCCTCCTCAATGTGATGGAGGCTCCCGAGTTCGCGGAGAGTTCGCGAGTGCGCAACGTCTTCACGGCGCTGGAGGGGCGCGGCTACCTCGGCGAGCTGGTGACCGACGTGGTGCAGGGTGGGCAGGTTCGACTCTTTATTGGCAGCGAGAACGTGCCGGTGGAGATGCACGGCGTCTCCCTGATCCTGGCCCCGTATGGGGTCCCCGGTCAGGCACTCGGCGTGGTGGGGGTCCTTGGGCCAACCCGCATGCCGTATCCGCGAGCGGTCGGCTCGGTCCAGTTCGTGGCCAACCTCCTCTCGGAGCTCGTCACCCGCTTCCACCGCGCCTAGCGCTTGACTCCCGCCGCCCCGCGGCGTATTCTCGCGTCAGCGAGTTAGCACTCTAATCCTTTGAGTGCTAACTTACGCACGAGGCCTCCCCAAACTGGGGGCTCCTGAGCACAAAAGGGGGCACGCATGACCCAACCGACGACCGAGTCAGAGGCAACCGAGCAGGAGGCGCCTGAGCTCGACCCGCTTGCCGCCGCCCTCTTGGAGCGCGACGAGCAGATCGCTGCCCACCAGCGCACCGCCGCCGACTTCGCCAACTTCCGCCGCCGCACCGCCGAGGAGCGCGAGCGCGAGGCCGGTCTGGCGAGCGAGACACTCCTGATCAAGGCCCTAGCGGTCGCCGATGACATGGACCGCGCCCTCGCCGCCGTCCCCGAGAACCTCACGACCGAGCCCTGGGTTGAAGGGATCGCTGCGATTAATCGAAAGCTCCTGGCGCTTCTAGAGAGCGAAGGGGTGACCCCATTTGAATCGATCGGCAAGGAGTTTGATCCGCGGGAACACGAGGCGATCGCCCAGGTTCCCGGCAGTGGCAAGCCCGCCGGCGAAGTGATTGCCGAGCATCGAAAGGGGTGGCGAATTCGTGACCGAATTCTGCGACCTGCGGTGGTGAGTGTGGCGAACGACTAACGGAGCGACCGCTCCACATAGCGTAGAAATTTTTGGAAGCAGTAGTTAGAAAAAGGAGAACCAAATGGGAAAGATTATCGGGATCGATCTTGGAACCACGAACAGCGTTGTTGCAGCCATGGTTGGCGGTGAGCCAACGGTGATCAGCTCCGCCGAGGGCGGACGAACCGTTCCATCTGTTGTTGGTTTTGGCAAGGGCGGCGAGCGACTCGTTGGCCAGCTGGCGAAGCGCCAGGCAGTGACGAATCCAACGAACACGGTCTTTAGCATCAAGCGTTTTATGGGTCGCCGTTTTGATGACGCTGAGTCGTTGAAGACGAAGGGCCTCGTTCCGTATGTTGTTGAGAAGGATGCCGGCAGCGACGGCGTCAAGGTCAAGGTTGATGGCGGATCCTATTCGCCACAAGAGATCTCGGCGATGATTCTGCAGAAGCTCAAGGCCGACGCAGAGGCGTTCCTCGGCGAGAAGATCACCGAGGCCGTGATTACGGTGCCAGCCTACTTCGACGACACGCAGCGACAGGCAACAAAGGATGCCGGCCGCATTGCGGGTCTCGACGTAAAGCGCATCATCAACGAGCCAACCGCTGCCGCGCTCGCCTACGGTCTCGACAAGAAGAAGGAAGAGAAGATCGCCGTGTACGACCTTGGTGGCGGCACGTTCGACATCTCGATCCTGGAGCTTGGCGACGGCGTCTTTGAGGTGAAGTCGTCGAACGGCGACACGCACCTTGGTGGCGACGACTTCGACCAGCGCATCATCGACTGGCTCTTGGCTGAGTTCAAGAAGGACCAGGGGATCGACCTTTCAAAGGATCAGCAGGCCCTCCAGCGCCTCAAGGAGGCGGCGGAGAAGGCCAAGATCGAGCTCTCCGGTACGGGCCAGACCGAGATCAACCTGCCGTACATCACGGCCGACGCGACCGGTCCGAAGCACGTGGTCGTGACCCTGACCCGAGCGAAGCTTGAGGCCCTGGTCGCCGACCTGATCGAGAAGACGAAGGCCCCAGTACTCGCCGCACTCAAGGATGCGGGACTGAAGCCATCGGAGATCGATGAGGTTGTTCTCGTCGGCGGCATGACGCGCATGCCCGCCGTTGTTGAGGCGGTCAAGGCGCTCTTCGGTGGCAAGGAGCCGTCGAAGGGCGTGAACCCTGACGAGGTAGTGGCGATCGGCGCCGCAATCCAGGGCGGCGTCCTCGCGGGCGACGTCAAGGATGTGCTGCTACTCGACGTAACGCCACTCTCGCTCGGCATTGAGACGTTGGGTGGCGTGATGACGAAGCTCATCGAGCGCAACACGACGATTCCAACTTCGAAGAGCCAGACGTTCTCGACGGCCTCCGACAACCAGCCGCAGGTGGAGATTCACGTGCTGCAGGGTGAGCGCGAGTTTGCCGCCGACAACAAGACGCTCGGCAAGTTCATCCTCTCCGGGATCCCCGCCGCTCCGCGCGGCGTGCCACAGGTTGAGGTGACGTTCGACATTGACGCGAACGGCATCCTCGACGTGAAGGCGAAGGATCGCGCGACCGGCAAGGAGCAGCAGGTGCGCATCACCGGCAGCTCGATGCTCGGCAAGGACGATGTTGATCGCATGGTGCGCGAGGCGAAGGATCATGAGGCAGAAGACAAGGCACGCCGCGAGGCGGTCGACTTCCGCAATCAGACCGAAGCACTCGCTTTCCAGGCGGAGAAGACGCTCACCGATCTTGGCGACAAGGTCGATGCGGCAAAGAAGTCCGAAGCCGAAGGACTCATCGGCGAGGTCCGCGAGGCCCTCAAGGGTGAAGACCAGGCGCTCCTGAAGGAGAAGGGCGAGGCGCTCGCGCGACTCATGACGGAGATCGGCACCGCCGCCTATCAGCAGGGTCAGGCCGAGGGTGCTGATGGCGCCGAGAGTGGTGAGCCAACCCCGGCCAGCGAGGAGACGATCGAAGGCGAAGCGAAGGAGGTCTAACCTATGGGTATGACCAACTCCGCAGCTGAACCTACCGCGCTGATCCGCGCCCGAGGCCTGACGAAGGTCTTCGGGGCGCGGACGGCCGTTGCCGGCATCGACTTCGAGGTCCGCGACGGCGAGTTCTTCGGCTTCCTTGGGCCAAACGGCGCAGGGAAGACGACGACGATGCGCATGATTGCGGGCGTCTCGCCGCGCACCTCGGGCACCCTGGAGATCTTCGGGAAGGACCCGGACCTCCATGGTTCTGAGATTCGCGGCCAGATCGGCGTCGTGCATCAGCAAGAGACGCTCGACATGGAGCTGAGTGTTCGCGAGAACCTGCTCGTCTTCGGGCGCTTCTTCGGCATGGATCGCGCCAGCATCGCAACCCGCGCCGATGAGCTGCTCGAACTCTTCCAACTCGGTGACCGCGCCAAGGATCAGGTAGAACCACTCTCTGGCGGCATGAAGCGCCGACTCTCCATTGCGCGATCGCTCATTGCCAGCCCGCGCATTCTGATGCTCGATGAGCCAACCACCGGACTCGATCCACAGGCGCGACACCTGCTCTGGGATGCGCTGCAGCGACTGAAGCGCGGTGGCACCACCATTGTCTTGACCACGCACTACATGGATGAGGCCGAGCAGCTCTGCGATCGACTCGTGGTGATGGACCAGGCAAAGATCGTCGCCGAGGGCTCGCCGCGACAGCTCATCGTTGAACATGCGTCGCGCGAAGTGCTGGAGCTGCGCTTCCCGAACGGCACGGAATCAATTGACACGAAGGTGCTGGAAGGGATTGGCGATCGCTATGAGCGTCTCGCGGAGCGCGTGATCGTTGGTTGTGAGAACGGCGAGGCGGCACACGCCCGGGCCCTCGAGCACGGACTCGATCCTGAGAGCTGGTTGGTGCGTCGTTCAAGTTTGGAGGACGTCTTCCTTCGCCTAACGGGCCGGACCCTCGACGAGTGACCGCCGCTTCGAGCGTCGCTCCGAATCGAACGCGAAGTCGACTCGCTGCTATTCGTGAGGCGGCGCCACATCCGACGCGTTGGCGCCACGTCGTGGCGTATATGATTTCCGTCTATCGACGCGAGTGGCAAGGTTCCGTCTTCAGCGGTTTCATTGAGCCACTGGTGGTGCTCGCAGGGCTCGGCATTGGCCTCGGTGTGCTCGTAGGCGATAAGGCTGCTGAGATCACTGGTGGAGTGAGCTACGTGGCCTACATCGCTCCAGCCCTGATGGTCAGTTCAGCGATGAATCTTGCGACCAGCGAGGCGGCGTGGCCGATCTTGGCGCGCGTTGCCTGGGTGCGCATCTATCACGCCATCGTGGCTACCCCGCTCAACGCCGCCGACGTCATGGTCGGTGCGATCGCCTTTATCGTGGGGAAGGTCGCCTTCGCCGCCGCCTTCTTTGCCGGAGTCCTTCTCGTTACGGGGATCGCAACGAGCCCAACGGGCGCGCTCGGCATGATCGCCGTCTCCGTGCTCACCGCCTTCGCCTTCGGCGCGCCGATGGCCGCCTTCTCGGTGACACAGAAGTCTGACCAGGGGTTCGCCTTCCTCTTCCGACTGATCATCACCCCGCTCGGCTTCTTCTCAGGGACCTACTTCCCGATCGAGAATCTGCCGTTTGCCGCCCAGGTGCTCTCGTGGTTCACCCCACTCGCGCACGGCGTTGCCCTCAGCCGCTCGATGGCGCTGGGGACCCCGGTCACCTACGTCTGGTTCCACGTCGGCGCTCTGCTGCTCTGGGGAATCGTCGGCACGGTTGTCGCGATCTACCTCTTCCGTAAGAGGATGCTGAAGTGATTGCCAGCCTTGCACCACGCGCCTTTAGCGTCTTTGAGCGCAATGTCTTCGTCTATCGACGACAGTGGCTGATCATCGTGACCGGCTTCTTTGAGCCGCTCTTCTTCTTGCTCGGCATCGGCTACGGCGTTGGTGGTGTCATCGGCACCATTCCGTATGGCGGTGCCGACGTTCCGTATGCGGCCTTCGTCGCCCCAGCGCTTCTTGCAAGTGCGGCCATGAACGGCGCCATCTTTGATTCGACCTTCAACATCTTCTACAAGTTGAAGTACGGCAAGGTCTACGACGCAATCCTCTCGACCCCAGTTGGCGTGGGCGACCTCGCGGTCGGCGAGCTGCTCTGGTCAAACCTGCGTGGCGTGATCTATGCCACCGCGTTCCTGATCGTGATGCTCGCCCTCGGTCTGGTCGCGTCGCCTCTCGCGCTGCTGACCCCACTCGCCGTCATCTTCATTGGCTTCTCATTCGGTGCCGCTGGGTTCGCCATCACCACGCACATGCGCTCGTGGAAAGACTTTGACTTCCTCTTCATCATCCTGACGCCGCTCTTCCTCTTCTCGGCGACCTTCTACCCGGTAGAGATCTACCCAGGGGCGCTGCGCTGGATCGTGGAGCTTTCGCCACTGACGCGCGGCACACATCTGGTGCGCTCGCTCTGCTTCGGCGACCTGAACTGGCTCATGCTCGTCGACATTGCGTATCTCTCGGCAATCAGCTTTATCGGCTATCGCCATGCGGTGCGCCGACTCGGCGTACTGCTGCTGAAGTAGGCGCGCGATGGCACGAGACTTCTACGCGATCCTCGGCGTTCCGAAGAGCGCGAGCGCCGACGACATCAAGAAGGCCTTCCGCAAGGCGGCCCAGAAGCATCACCCCGACGTGTCGAAGGCCCCCGACGCCGCGGCCAAATTCAAGGAGATCAACGACGCCTATCAGGTGCTCTCCGACGCGGGGCAACGTGCGCGCTACGACCAGTTCGGCGAGGCCGGCGTTGGTGGTGGAGCGGGTGGCCCAGGCCCTGGCGGCGCAGGCGGATTCCCAGGAGGATTCCCTGGCGGCTTCCAGGGAGGATTTGGCGGCGGCGGCATCGAGGATCTCTTTGAAGGCTTCTTCGGTGGTGGTGGTCGCGGCGCGCGACGCAGTGGTCCACCCCCTGGTGATGACCTGCGCTACGACCTGCGCGTGGAGTTCAGCGAATCGATTCGTGGTGGCACGCGCGACCTTGATCTGAAGATGAAGGTCGCCTGCGATGGCTGTTCGGGGAGCGGCGCCGCCAAGGGCTCAGGAACCAAGGAGTGCGACGGTTGCGGCGGACGCGGCTCGGTGCGCACCGTACGTCAAACGATGCTCGGCCAGATGGCAGTCGAAGCGCCGTGTGCAAAGTGTGGCGGCGAGGGGCGCATCATCGAGAAGCAGTGCCCAACCTGCCGCGGCGAGGGGCGACTCAACGGCTCGAAGCGACTCCATGTTGAGATTCCACCCGGCGTTGATGACGGCACGCAGATTCGACTGAGCGGTCAGGGTGAGCCTGGTCGCCGCGGCGGCCCTGCTGGCAATCTCTACGTCGTCATTGAGGTGAAGGAGCATCCGCAGCTCGCCCGCGATGGCATCAATCTCACCACCGAGATCCCACTCTCGATTTCGCAGGCGGCACTCGGTGCGCGCGTGGTGGTGCCGACCGCTGAAGGGGAAGAGGAGATCGAGATCAAGGCAGGGACACAGCCAAACGATGTGCTGCGCCTCAAGGGTCGCGGTGCACCGAACGTGCGACGACCAAGCCAGCGCGGCGATCTACTGATTCACATTGCGATTGAGGTACCGAAGAAGTTGAGCGGCGATCAACGCAAGGCGCTTGAAGCATTTGCCAAGGCGAGTGGCGAGGAGAACCACTGAGCTCCGACGGCTGGCTCGAACTCAGCATTGAGTGCGACCCCGAAGCGGCCGAAGCGATCAGCGAACGACTCGGTCGACTCGCCCCTTCTGGCACCAGCGCCGAGCCCGCCACACCACCACCCATTGATGGCGACGCACTCGGGCCCATCTACGACCCGACCGCACCAGTACGCATTCGCGCCTGGCTCCCCGACACCGCAGACAATCACGCCGCTGCTGACGGGCTCGTCGCCGAACTCGAACGCTTCGCCGCCTTCTCGACTGGTGGTGTTGGTCTGCGCGGTATTGGACCACTCCTTGTGCGACCGATCCCCGCCGAAGAGTGGGCAACGAGTTGGCGCGCCGAGTTCCCGATTCTGCGCGTGGGTCGCATCGTTGTTCGCCCACCGTGGCGCGAACATGCCGCCGCCCCCGACGACGCGGTCGTCACGATTGATCCGGGCCAGGCGTTCGGCACGGGGCTCCACCCAACAACACGCCTCGCGCTGATCGGCCTTGAGCGGTGGGGCGCCGCCGGCCAACTCGGCGAACTCCCACGGAGCGGTCCAGGCGTGCTCGATGTGGGAACAGGGAGCGGCATCCTGCTCCTGGCCGCGATCGCCCTTGGCGCATCGCACGGCACCGGCGTCGATATTGATCCGCTCTCCGTTGCCGCCGCCACCGAGAACGCGGCACGGAACGGCGTCGCCGAGCGCGTGGCGATTCAGGCGGGTTCGCTTCCGATTAGCGCACCAGCACCGCTGGTGATGGCAAACCTGGTTGCCTCGCTGCACATTGAACTTGCCCCGCTCTTGGTTGGTGCGATGGCGCCGGGCGGCCGACTCCTGGCGAGCGGCATGTTTGTCTCGCGCGCCGATGAGGCGATCGCGGCGCTGCAGGCGGCCGGCGCAACGCTCGTCGAACGCTGGGAGGAGGGGGAGTGGGTCGCCGCCGAATTCAGCGACGGTCGCGCTACACTTGCATCATGAGTGACTGCCTCTTCTGCAAGATCATCGCCGGTGAGATTCCGAGCACGCAGCGACATAACTCTGATTTGGTGATCGCCTTCAACGACATTGCGCCACAGGCGCCACTTCACGTCTTGATTGTGCCGCGCGAACATATCGGCTCCGCCGCCGACCTGCGCGACACCGCGGCACACGGCGCACTGTTGGCGCGCATGCATCACGTGGCGCAAGAGATTGCGGTGGAGGCCGGCTACGGCGACCGTGGTTGGCGCCTCGTCAGCAACGTTGGCGTTGAGGGTGGCCAGGCGATCGAGCATCTGCACTATCACCTGCTCGCCGGGCGACAACTGGCGTGGCCACCAGGATGAGCGAGGCACCAGCCGCGCCGAAGCGTCGCTTCCCGTACAGCACCGTGATCGTGTTGGTTGGCGGCATGGCGATCTTCAGCTTCTTGTCGGGTGGCGGGCCGACCGCCGAGCCGCAAGGCCCCGCCGCATCGGCAGCACCGACGGCCCGCAGCTCTGCAGAGGCGGCACAGGCGGAGGGACTTCTCGTTTCGATAGTGACCGCCGCTGGCCTTGGGCCAGTGACCAGTAGCGCCGATGTGCGCCCACCACTCCCGCCAGAGATGAACAGCCTCCCCCGAACGGTGGTTCGCGCCGCCTCAACGCGCGACCCAAACGGCATTCCGCTCATTGCCATCTCGTTCAGTGATGCCGCCGCCGCGCGGGCAGCCGCCGCGCAGCTGGCCGCCTATCTGGTTGCCCCGGTGAACCTGGTCCTTGTCCCCCCAGACGCAGAATTCAGCCTCTTCCAGTCGGGCAGCTTGCTCGTGATCCTGCAGCGCACCCCCTCGGCAGACCTCGACAGCGAGGCGGCAAATACCCTCCTGGCCACCCTGCAAGGGATGCTCGAAGAGGTCCCCCTCCCGCGCTAAGTCGCCCTCGTGCGGGGGATCGGCTATCCTCCTCCCCTTAGGAGGTGCCACTTGGCAGAAGTACGTATCGGTGACAACGAGTCTTTCGAGGCCGCGCTGCGCCGTTTCAATAAGAAGGTCCAGCAGGCCGGCATCTTGGCCGAGTCGCGCCGCCGCGAAGCGTTTGAGAACGCCGCGGAGAAGAAGAAGCGCAAGGACGCCAAGCGCAAGAAGCCGATGGGCGGAGCACCGCGCGGGATCTAGCCCCACGGCGCGCCCCAGTGCGGCCTAGCCGCCAGAGAGGAGCAGCGCATGTCGCTTCGAGATCAACTGAAAGCTGATGTCTCGGCCGCAATGCGGTCGGGCGAGACGCTGCGCCGCGACACCCTGCGAATGGCCCTCTCATCGCTTGCCCTTGTTGAGAAGGAGCTGAAGCGCGACGCCACCGACGACGAGGTCCTCGGCGTCATCGTGAAAGCGGTCAAGACGCGCAAGGAATCCGTTGACGCGTATACCGCCGCCAATCGCCCCGACCTCGCCGAAGGCGAGAACGCCGAGATCGCGATCCTCTCCACCTACATGCCTGAGCAGATGAGCGACGCCGATGTTGACGCACTCGTCGCCGAGGCGATCAGCGCCACCGGCGCAGCCTCCGCGAAAGAGATGGGGAAGGTCATGGGCTGGCTCGGACCGAAGACCAAGGGCCGCGTCGATGGAAAGGTCCTCTCGGGGAAGGTCACCGCGGCGCTCGCCGCACGCGGATGAGCCGCAGTTCCGGGCCGCGCGCGCGCATCGTGCGCCGCAGGCGCGGCGGAATCACCGTCACCGCTACCGAACTTCGTGCCCTCGTTGAGCGCACCCTCCGCGTTTCTGGTGCGCCAAAGAGCGGCGAGGCAGTCGTCACCCTGGTTGACGACAACGAGATCACCGCACTCAATGAGTCGCAGATGAAGAAGCGCGGTGCAACCGATGTGTTGAGCTTCCCGCTCCTCGAGCCAACCGCGTACCCCGCGCGACCCGGCACCGCGCGCCGCGCCGCACATAAGGTTGCTGCCCCGATCGTCACCAACGAGATCCTGCCACTCGGCGACATCGTCATCAGCATTGATCGCGCCATTGCCCAGGCACGCGAAGGACACGGCGGTACCGATGGTGCAACGAGCCACGCGCCAGCCGATGAGCTGCGACTCCTCGCCGTTCATGGTGCGCTGCACCTGTGCGGCTGGGATCACCGCTCGCCCGCAGGTCGCACAGCAATGTGGGCGGAGCAGGAGCGGATTCTGCGCGCACACAAGCGCGCGATGGGGGTGAGCCGATGAGTCAGGATCGCCGCCTCGTTGTTGGCCTTGGGAACCCTGGTGACAAGTACCGCTACACGCGGCACAACATCGCCTGGCTCGTGCTTGATGCCTTCGCCGATCGCGTCAACTGGCGTGGTGGTGGGAAGCGGCGTGATGCGGCGATGGTGCACGCTGGCCGCGTGCTCGGCCTCGACCTGGTGATGGCGAAGCCCGACACCTTCATGAACGAGTCCGGCATTGCGGTGCGCAAGCTGCTCGCCGCCGAGCGCGTGCCTCTCACCGCACTCCTCGTGGTTGTTGATGACTTCAGCTTGCCGTTCGGCACGCTCCGATTCCGCGAGGGGGGGAGCGCCGGAGGGCACAACGGCCTCACCTCAATTACCGACGAACTCGGCACCGACAAGTACCCACGCTTGCGCGTTGGTATTGGCGACCCGCGCGAATCAGGAACGGCGCACCAGCATGTGCTCGGTGAGTTCACCGCCGCGGAGCGACTGCGCCTCCCTGAGGTTGAGGTCGCGACAGGTGAGGCGATTGAGATGTGGGCGCGTAGCGGACTGAACAAGGCGGCAACCGCATTCAACGGGTGGGCGCTCCCTGAGCCCGAGGCTGGTAGCGCCGCGGATCCGGCGAACCTGCCGAAGCCGGGTGAGATCGACGGCCCAGCCGGCGCAGATGGGATTCGCAAGACCGCACATGGATGGAGAAAGTTGCTCGGTCGCGACAAGGCCGATCGCGAAGGGTGAATCGCCACACGCCGTCACTCGCACCACTTCTTGACACGCTGCGCGCCGCAGCACCATTTACGGCGCTCACCAAACAGCTAACGAAGAGCGACGCATCGCTCATTCATGTTCCCCATGCGGCGAAGGCACAGCTCGGTGCCGCACTCGCCGCTGATCGGCGCATCGTCTGGGTTGCTCGCGACCCTGAGGTCGCCGAACGTGTTGCCGATGCGCTGCGCTCCTGGTTCCACGACCCGTCGCATGTTGTCCTGCTCGAGCCGCGCAGCGCGCTCCCGTATGAGCGTGGCGAACTTGTTATCGACGAGTCGGCCGGTCGAGTGGCAACACTCGCCGCATGGCATGAGGGGAGCCCGCGCATCCTGGTGACCTCGCTGCTCGCGGTGGCGCAGCCAACGATCTCGTTAGCGGACCTTCGCGCTGAGACGCTCCTCTTGCGAGCGGGCGATCGCATCACCCTCGATGCGGTCACGTCGCGTGCCATCGCCCTCGGCTACGAAGCCGTCTCGCTCGTTGGTGGTCGCGGCGAGATCGCGCGACGCGGTGGCATCGTCGATCTTTTCCCTGCGGGTGAGACCTCACCGCTCCGCATCGAGTGGTTCGGCGATGAGATCGAAAGCATTCGCCGCATTGACCCAGCCGACCAGCGCAGTCGTGAGGCGGTGCCACTGGTGCAGCTGCTGCCGGCGAGCGAGTTCCCCCTCGACGCGGCGCGCGTTGCGGCTGCCCGAGCGGTCGCCGAAGGGATCGTGCGCGGCGGCGGCGAGAGTGAGTTGCCGCCACGACTCGCCGAGGATCTTGCTCGGTGGGAGGCGGGGATCGCGGCGCGCAACCAGGCAGAACGCGGTGATGGGCTCGAGCTCTGGTCGGTGCTGCTGAGTGCGGAGCGCGCCTACGACCAGGTCGGCGATGCGCTGGTGGTGCTCGATGAGCCAGGCGAACTGCGCCAGGCCGCGGATGCACTCTCACGTCAAACCGAGGAGCGCGCCGATGTGCTGCGCACCACACGCCTGCTGCCCGCAGGTTGGCCATCTCCAATCCCGGAGGGGAGCGCACTGATCGCTGCACTTACGGCAGCTGGTCGACAGCGGCTGGCGCTCACCTGGAGCTCTGTTGCAACGACGCTGATTCGCGCCGAAGGTGACGACTCATTCGGCTGGCACGACCCGGTGGTGCCGAGCGGGCGATCGCGCGCACTCACCGAGGGCCTTGAAACTTGGCGCCGCGACAAGGCGCGAGTGCTGATCGTTTCGGAGCAGGCAGCGCGCATTGCCGAGCTGATCACCGAGGGTGGTGAGCGCGCGGTGGTGAGCGAAGGAATGCTCAGCAACCCGAAGCCTGGCTCGCTCACGATTTTGACCGGCGGCCTCGACGGCGGATTCCAGGGCGGTGTTGATGGGCTGACGGTGATCACCGATCGCGAGCTCTTCGGTGCGACACGTGTTCGTCGACCGGCAGTGCACCGTCGCGGCATCACCCGCGAGGCGGCGGAGCGACTCACGCCTGGCGACTACCTGGTGCATGTGGATCACGGCGTTGGCCGTTTCGTTGGCATGCTGCGTCGCGGTGGCGATGGTGATCAGCGCGACTACCTGGAGATTGCCTACGGTGGCACCGACACCGTCTTCACTCCAGTGGAGCAGTTGGCACGCATTGCGCGCTACACCGGCTCGGAGCATCCGCAACTCAGCCGACTCGGTGGTGGCGAGTGGCGCCGCGCCAAAGAGCGCGCCAAGAAGGCGGCCGACGATCTCGCCGATGAGCTGCTGCGCATCTACGCTGCGCGCGAGTTGGCGCATCGCCCGGCGATCACGCCAGGGAGTCCGTGGCTCGCCGAGTTTGAGGCCGCCTTCCCGTATCGTGAAACGCCCGACCAGCTCACCGCCATCGAGGCAACCAAGGGTGACCTGAGCCGACCGCGTCCGATGGATCGCGTGATCGTGGGTGATGTGGGTTACGGCAAGACCGAGGTCGCACTGCGCGCCGCCTTCGCCGTGCTGGAGGCGGGGCGACAGGTTGCCGTGCTGGTGCCGACCACGGTGCTCGCCCTGCAGCACATCGAAACGTTCCGACGTCGCCTCGCGGCATATCCGTTCAAGCTTGAGCTCCTCTCGCGCAGTGTCTCCGCGGCGCGGCAGGCCGAGATCGTCGCCAAGCTCGCCACCGGCGAGGTCGACCTCGTCGTTGCCACCCACCGACTCCTTTCGAAGGACGTGGCCTTCAAGCATCTCGGCCTCCTCGTCGTCGATGAGGAGCACCGCTTCGGCGTCGCCGCCAAGGAGCGCATGAAGTCGCTCCGTGCCGAGCTCGATGTCATGACCCTCACCGCTACGCCGATCCCGCGCACGCTGAACCTTGCTCTCTCGGGGATTCGCGACCTCTCCACTATTGAGACCCCACCAGAGGATCGCCACCCCGTGGCCACACGCGTCACCGAGGCGAGCCTCGAGTTGGTGCGCGACGCGCTGCTGCGCGAACTGGAGCGCGGCGGCCAGTCGTACTACGTACATAACCGCGTTGAGTCAATTGAGGCTGCAGCGGAGCAGATTCGCCGACTCGTTCCCGATGCGCGCGTGGTGGTTGGGCATGGACAGATGGAGGAGCGAGCCCTTGAGCGCGTGATGGGCGAGTTCGTTCGTGGCGAGGCGCAGATCTTGGTCTGCACCACCATCATTGAATCGGGTCTTGATATTCCGAACGCCAACACGATCATCATCGATCGCGCTGATCGCCTTGGCCTCGCGCAGCTCTATCAGCTGCGCGGTCGCGTTGGGCGAAGCAGTCGCCGCGCCTGGTGCTACCTGCTCTATCGACGAGAAGAGGCGCTCACCGATGATGCGCGCAAGCGCCTCAAGGCAATCTTCGATGCGTCGCACCTCGGCGCCGGATTCCAGTTGGCGCTTGCTGACCTTGAGATTCGCGGCGCGGGCGACCTGCTCGGCGGCGAACAGTCCGGACACATCGCCGCAGTGGGCTTTGATCTCTACTCGCAGCTCCTCGCCGATGCGGTAGAGATTCGTCGCGCCAGCCGAGAAGGTCGCGAGCCGGCGCGTCGTCGCACGGCGGCGCTCATCGACCTTCCGGTTTCCGCACACCTTGCTGACACCTATGTGGCTGACGAGGGGCAGCGACTCGACCTCTATCGACGTCTCGGCATCGCCGACTCCGACACCACGATCAACGCGATCGCCGAAGAGCTGCGCGACCGATTCGGTGCGCCGCCGGCAGAGGCCGAGCGACTCCTGGAGGTGGCACGACTCCGGGCCGGTGCGAGCGAGGCAGGGCTCGCCTCACTCCTTATTGAGGAGGGTCGCCTGATCGTGCGCCTCGGCGAGCTGCAGCCTGGCCTGGCCGCTCGGGCACTGGTGGCGAACCCCATTCGAGAGCTGAGCATGAGCGGCAGTCAGATCCGTAGCCGGGAGCGGGTATCGGGCGCTGAGGCGTGGCGCCTCGCCGCACGGCTCGTGCAGGGGATCGTGGCGGAGGTGCGCCGCTGGGAGGCGACGAACGCGGCGGGCGCGCCGCTCGCGTAAACTTCCGCGGTGACTCCTGAACAGCTCTCCTCGAAGATTCGAACGATCCCCGACTTTCCGAAGAAGGGGATCGTCTTTCGCGATATCACCACCCTCCTGCAGGATGGTGAGGCCTTCGCCGCCGCCCTTGAGGCGATGACGGCACCGATCCGTGGGCTGAAGCCCGACGTGATCATCGGCATCGAATCGCGCGGCTTCATCTTTGGCGCACCGATTGCCGCAACCCTTGGTGTTGGCTTCGTGCCAGTGCGCAAGCTCGGCAAGCTCCCCGCCGAAACCATCTCGGTGGAGTACGACCTTGAGTACGGCAAGAATGTGCTGGAGATCCATCGCGATGCACTCCAGAAGGGTGCGCGTGTGGTGATCGTTGACGACGTCCTCGCCACGGGCGGCACCGTCGCTGGCACCGTCAAACTCGTCGAGCAGCTCGGCGCAACGGTCGTCGGCATCAGCTTCTTGGCAGAGCTCCCCGTCCTTGGCGGTCGCAAGCGACTCCCAGACGGCATCGTCTCGGCGATCATCGCCTTCTAGTCGCCGCTATGGCGAAGCGCCCCGCAAGCGATCGCAGATCCTTCCTTCGCAGCATCGCCAACGATGGCGCCGCCACCGCCGGCTCACTCTTCGGCGCGCTTGGCGCCCTGCGCGGTCAGGCCCAGTCCATCGGCGCTGAGCTGCAGGGGCCAGCGCGTGAGACTGGCGCTGAGCCAACACGCCGACGCGCCGCAGAGACGCACCTCGACATGCCGGGCGACGCAGGTTTGATCAAGGCGGGTGCCGCCGCCCCAGAGCCAGCCTTCGCCTCGCCGATTCGCGACGAAGAGGGCGCGGTGATCGTGCTCGATGTTCGTGCCCTTCCAGCGGTCATCGCTGAACGTCGCGCGACGAGCGCGAGCAGCATCGCCGCACTCCTGACCGTTGACGCCATTGCCCCTGGTCCGATCCGCGGCCTCGCCGCCGCCTTCGCGCTCGCCCTCGCCAGCGTCGGCTCCGCCGGCGGTCGTGTCGCGCGCATTCATGCCGCCGCCGCCGCGTTGCGGAATGCCGCACCACTGGCAGGATCACTCCACGCCGAACTTGATGCACTCCTTCCGATTGCCGTGGGCGGCGAGAGCCTTGACGCCGCAATCGCCGCACGCGCTGCCACACAGTTGGGCCAGCGCGCCGCATACGGCAAGCGCATCGCCGCAACACTGAAGAGCGCGGGGCTCGCTCGTGGCGCCGCCATCGCCAGCGGACCCGCCCTCGGCGCTACGGCGTGGGGTGATCTCGCGCCGCTGCATGAGGCGCTGCGCCACCTCGGCGTGCGCACGTTCACGATCGGCGCCGGCCCAACGGTTGATGTGCTCGGCGCAGCACGACTCGGCGCCATTGATGCCGCCGACGCGGTGCGTGCCGGCCTCACTCCACGACTCCTCGAAGATGGCCAACTCGCAAGTGAGATCGCAAACGCGGATGGCCCGATTGGCGCACTCATTCTGGGCAGTGATGCGGTGAGCCGTGCCGGCTACGCCGTAGTGCCAGCAGGCGGTGTCGGCCTCGCCGCCGCCGCGCTCTTCTCGGGTGTGCCCGTCTATCTCGTTGCCGGATCGGCGGCGACCGATCTCACCGGCGCTGAGCTGACCAAGCGCGTTGAGGCCGTAAACAACACGGCGGCGCAACGCGGTGCACCATTCGCGGCGCGCGGCGTGACGAGTGGCGTGCAGGTTGCGACCCTACGCGTTGAACTCCTGGCACTCGACGGCATCACGCTGATCGATTGATGACCACCACGCCGATTGAGGTTTCGGCGACGCGCGATCGCGAGCTCGTACGATCACTGATCACGGGCGACCGCTGGATCACCGCACACGCGCTGGCCGACCTTGACGATGGTGAGTTTCCGCGCACGCGCTGTTTCGTAGCGCGACGTGGCGCAACGCCGATCGCGCTTGGCATGGAGTACTCGGGGTGGGCGCCGCAGCCGCTTCACCTGTACGGCGATCCAGAGGGGATCGCCACGATCCTGCAGCACGGGATTCGACCGCGCGCCGCCTGGGTCCCGACGCCGATCGGGGGGAACCCCGTTCTCGATCTCACCTACGAGACAGAGAAGATCAATCCGATGTTGCGCATGGGTCTGACGCGCGCCGAATTTGTGCCGTACACCGGACCCGCCGCGGCGCTCGTGGTGCCACTTATCCCCTCCGATGCGCAAGCGCTGAATCACCTCTACCAGTTGGGATTCGCGGCGTGGCTCCCGCCACTCGCCGTCGCCGAGGGGGTCTATCGCGGCATTCACCGCAACGGCAAGTTGGTCGCCGCAGCGGGCACCCATGTGGTTGGTCGGCGTGAGCGCATCGCGGTTGTTGGCAACGTGCTGACGGCGAGTAGCGCGCGCGGCAACGGCTACGCCCATGCCAACACCTCGGCGGTGACCGATGCGCTGCTTGGATTCTGTGATGAGGTGGTGCTGAATGTGCGGCGCGACAACGCCACCGCCATTGCTGTCTACACCTCGCTCGGCTACAGCGTGAAGGCCGAATTCGAGGAGCGGCTGGTGATCCGCCGCAGTGGCATCTCGGTGCCGCGCATCCTCCGGCGCCTCTTCGGGCGCTGAGCACGAATCACGCCCAGCCTCGTCCGCTCGCGAGCCCGCACGCTACGATGCTGCAGATGAGTAGTCGACCCTACGCGGTCGTTCTCGCCGGTGGCGGCGGAACGCGCCTCTGGCCCCTAAGTAGCCCCAACCGGCCGAAGCCGTTCCTACCGCTCTTGCATGGGCGCAGCCCACTTGCGGTCACGTTGGAGCGACTCGCGCCACTCATCCCGATCGAAGACACCTACATCGTGGTGGCGGCAAGCCAGGTGCAGCTCGTGCGCGAGTACGCGCCGCAGATCGCAGCCGATCACATCCTTGCTGAACCGGTCAGCCGCAACACGGGGGCGGCGGTCGCCCTCGCGGTAGCAACCATCGATCGACCCGACGACGCGGTCATGCTGGTGATCCCTGCAGACCATGCGGTGCGTGATGCCGAGGCCTGGCGCACCGCCCTCGCCGCCGCAGCCGATCACGCCAGACACGAGGCCAACGCCCTCTACACGCTCGGCGTCGTACCAACACGACCAGAGACGGGCTTCGGCTACATCGTCGCCGACGGCGCGCGCGTCTCGCGCTTTACCGAGAAGCCGAACCGCGACGAGGCTGAACGACTGATCGCCGCGGGTGCCCGATGGAACGCGGGAACCTTCGCCTGGCGACGTGATAGCGCTCGCGCCGCGCTAGAGCAATTCGCACCAACACTGATTAACGGCATCGGCGAGTACAGCACGGTGCCCGCGGGACCAATCGATACCTTCGTGATGGAACCCGCCGCTGCGGCCGGGCTGGTGCGCACCCTGCCGCTCGATTGCGGCTGGAGCGACATCGGCTCGTGGGGTGAGCTGCGCGCGCACCTTTTGTCACGCACAGCAACCGAGGAGATCCGCATGGATGCTCCAGGGGGGCGTACCATTGTGATCAGCAACGAGCATGGGGTGATCGCCCTGCAACCGAACGGTGCAGCGACGATGAACCTCGAGCAGATGAGCGGCAGTGACCTGCGCGCCGCATCTGAGAGGGAGTAGCGATGGGAGTCGGCGAGCCAACGAAGATTCTCTTCGGCACCGACGGTTGGCGCGCCAAGATTGGCGACGAGTTCACCTTCGAGAATGTGCGCCGACTCGCCGAAGGCGTCGCCCGCGTTGTTGAAGAGGACGGCGCCACCGCCAAGAGCGTCGTCATCGCCTACGACCGCCGCTTCGGCTCGGAAGAGTTTGCGATTGCCGCCGCCGAGATCCTGCTTGCCCACGGCATCCCCGTTGCCTACTCGCGCACCGATGTGCCAACGCAGATGGCATCGTACGAGGTGGTGATGCGCGGCGCGGCGATGGGTATCGTCATTACTGCGAGCCATAACCCGTGGATGGATAACGGCTTCAAGGTGAAGTCGCCAACCGGCGCCGCTGCTGGCCCCGACCTACTCAAGCGCATCGAGGCGCATGTAGCGAGCACCCGTGGACCCGAGCTTGTCGGCCGCCCATTCGCCGACGCCGAGGCAGCAGGCCTGGTCGAGCGCTACGACCCGTATCCGGGTTACAAGAAGTTCGTTGAGCGCAACCTCGACCTAAAGGCGATCGCCGCGCAGAAGATGCGCATTTTGGTTGACCCGGTGTACGGCGCTGGCGCCGGCTGGATCGGGCGACTCCTTGCCGGCGGCAACATGGTGGTCGACGAGATGCGCAGTGAGCGCAACCCTTGGTTCGGCGGCGTAAACCCCGAGCCAATCCGACCACACATTGACCCAGTCCTCGCGCGCATGGCGGGCGGCGGCTACGACATGGGGATGCTTCTCGATGGCGACGCGGACCGCGCAGGTGCCGTTGATGAGCGCGGTGTCTTCCTACATCAGCTCCAAGTCTTCGGCCTGCTGGCGTACTACATGCTTGAACACAAGAAGGATCTGAGCCCGATCGTGAAGACGGTCAACGAGAGCTCCATGGGGGAGCGACTCGGCGAGCGCTACAACGTTACCGTGCACGAGACGCCGGTCGGCTTTAAGTACGTCGGCCCGAAGATGATCGAGACGGGCGCCTCGATGGGTGGCGAAGAGTCGGGCGGCTACGGCTTCAAGATGCACCTCCCCGAGCGCGACGGCATCTTCGCCGACCTGCTGCTGCTTGACCTGTTGATTCGCGAGCGCGCCTTAGGTCGCCCAACGATGAGCTCGGTGATGGAGCACGTCGCATCGATCGCTGGCGCCTCGTACTACCTGCGCGTTGACGTGCACATCGACCGCGCCGCCTACCCAGCGGTGAAGGAGCGCCTCGCCACCGAGCTCGTCGGCAATCCGCCGAGCAGCATCGGCAGCCACGCGGTGCGCGCCGTACCGCTCACCACCAACGACGGCGTGAAGTTCTTCACGACCGATGGCAGCTGGCTGCTCGTTCGCTTTAGCGGCACCGAGCCACTCGTGCGCGTCTACGCCGAGGCCACCTCGGCAGAACTCCGCGACGAACTGCTGGTGATCGGCGAGCGACTCGCACGGGGCTAAGCCCCGCCGCTACGGCGCCCCGTCCCACCCGAGCAGCGCAAGGCTCCCCGCATCGAGCTGCAGCTCAAACACTGCACCATCGTCCATCGCACCGCGCACACACCAGGCGAGGCGGCGTGGTGTGCGTGGGCCTGACGCTTCGCCGAATGCTTCGGTAGGGAGCGCCCAGACAAGCTCAGGCTCGCCGCTAACGGACGCTCCGCGTGGCAAGAGCGCCGCTGCCGCACGGAGCGCAGCTTCGGCTCGAGTCATGCGTGCTGGTAGCGCAGCAAGAGGCGACTCTTCGATGGAGATCCCAACGAGTGCGCCAGCACCGTTCAGCACCACACGCGTGCCATCGCCGGGCACAGGCACACCGCGAGCCTCTCGCGTCCAGATCACAAGCGTGCGCCCGGCGGCACTCTGCACCGTGGGGCCGCCCGCTGGAATTTCAAGGCCCAGTCGCACCAGGTGACGCAGCGCCCGCGCGATCGCCGCACTCTCACTGAGGCCACCACTCTCTAACGCAACACCACTCTTGGCAATCAACCGCAGCGACCCGTCGAGCGCGCTCTCAACGCGTAACACCTCGACACCGCCCACACCGACAAGTATCTGACGAGCACGCTGCTCGCCACTCTCACTCCGCACCACGTCAAACGGCTGGGCAACAAGTCCACGCAACTCAAGCGGCTCAAGGATCAGAGCGGCGATGGATGCGATCGGCCAGAGACGGAGGCCGGCACTCTCTGCAAGAGGCACGCGACTCGGTGCAATTGCTGTATCTGGTGCACTACAAGCGGCGACAAGTCCAACGAGAAGGGCGAGTGACCATCGAACCCTATACATATCGTCGCCCTTCAAGGTTGGGGAGCTCGGCTGCTGGCGCGTGTGGCAGATGGCCGTAGCCGCCCCACCACTCAGGGGCGAGGTACTTCGGTTCGTAGGCAACAAGGAGTGCGCGATCGAACGCAGCACCTGCCGATGCGCCATCAAGGAGCCCACGCCAGAAGGCGCGTTCAAAACGAATCGCAGCACCCTGCCACGCAATGCCGACATAGCCAACGTAGAAGCTTTTCGGCTCACTCCCTCCTTGTACCTTGCGCTGAGCAATACCGAATGCGGCGGGGAGGCGAGAGGCTCGCTCACCGTTGTGGCAACTCGAGATATAGACCAGTGATGCTGCCGGTTCACCGCGGCGCATCGCAGAAATCTCCGATGGCAACACGATCGGCGCACCGAGACAGCGCTCCGCGTCGGTGCGGAAGCCACCTGCACGACTCCGGGACTTCGAATCCCAATAGAGATCGCCGTGGCTATGCACGTAAAGGACGGCCGCCGCCGCGCTCGCGAGCATGGAGCGGCGCGTAAAGGTTGGCCCCACGGCACCCCCTACCTCCCAGCCAAGCGCCGACAGTGCCGTGCGCGCCTGTCGCGCCAGCCGATCAGGTTGGGTGTTCACGGTGCCAGTGCACTCCTCGGCAAAGGCGGTGCGATTGGCGAAGACCACGGCGTCATCAGATGGCGGCGCGAGGGTGATTGCTGCGGCGAGGAGAACTGCTCCGACCATGCTCCCTCCGGAGTGAGAGCGGGGGCGAGGGCGGAGGCGCACTCTCGCACGGCGCACGTACCAGCCACATCTGCAGGGCGGATAGCCAGGTGATAAAGTCCCCGCAGCAACGCCGCGTGGACGCGAAGCTGGTGAGATTCCAGCACTGTCCCGCAACGGTTATTGGGAGTGGCTCCCATAAGTCCGGTCGCCGGACACGCGGCATAAAAACGCTTAGGCCCTCGAGGCAAGGGAGGAAGCATGACTGCTTTCGTTCGCGCGCACCAGTTTTCGTTCGCCACACTACTGCTCGTTGCAGCACTCGTCGCCGGCGCATGTGGCGGCGAGGCCACCAACTCACTGGTACCAGTGAGCCCCACACCAATCGTTGAGGCTGACTACCCGCGCACCGTCATTGACGATGCAGGCGTTTCGGTGACGATCGCAGCGAAGCCGCAGCGCATCGTGGCGCTCACCCCCGCAAGCCTGGAGGCACTCGATCAGTTTGGGCTTGGCCAGGGCGTCGTTGGAGTC
Organism: Thermoflexus hugenholtzii JAD2; assembly: GCA_945862225.1. GTDB lineage: Bacteria > Chloroflexota > Limnocylindria > Limnocylindrales > Limnocylindraceae > Limnocylindrus. The sequence goes on from CAMAXG010000009.1 coordinate 21,370, forward strand.
GCAGCATGCACCTGCCTCCCCATCGCGTTCACGGCGAAGCCACAGGTTGCCGACTACACCGGCACCAACGTTGAGGCAATCATCTCGCTCAATCCTGACCTCGTCTTTGTCGGCGGTTCGGGCTTCACCCCCGACGATGCGATCACGCAGCTGAAAGCGGCGAACCTTACGGTTGTGACGCTGGACCCAAAGAGCATGAGTGGTGTCTACACAACGCTGCAGCTGATCGGTGATGCGGCAGGTGCGAGTGTCGCCGCTGCAGACGTCATCACGACCGCCAAGTCCGACATCGCTGTGCTCACCGCCCTCGTGCAGGACCAGCCGACGGTAAGTGTCTTCTATGAGATCGATGCGACGGGCGCAATCTACGGCCTCGCCCCCGATGACTACGCCGCCGAGCTGGTGGCGCTGGCCCGAGGCGACCTCGTGAGCAGCGGCGCGAACGGCGTCTACGAGATCTCGCTTGAGGCCCTCGTGACCGCCGCCCCCGCCGTGATCCTGCTCGGCGATGCCGCCTACGGCGTGACCGCTGAGGCGGTCGCGGCGCGACCAGGGTGGGGAACCATTCCCGCCGTGGTAAACGGCGCTCTTCGCCCGATCGATGGTGACCTTGTCTCCATTCCGGGACCGCGCATCGCGGAGGCGTTCCGCGCCATCGTGGCCCAGTTGCATCCAACAGTCCTTCCGTAGTGATGAGAGCGCGCCGAGTCACGCTCCTCTCGCTCGCGGCACTCGTCGCCGTGGCGATTGGCGCGGTCGGCTTCGGTGTTGCGAACATCGCGTCACTTGATGTGCTCGCGATCATTGGGAAGAGCCTCTTCGGTCTGCCGGTGGGTGGCGAGCTCAGCGCTGGATCAACCGCAATCGTTATGGAGATTCGCCTGCCACGCATCGTTGCCGCCATCGCGGTGGGTGCAGCGCTGGCAACGTCGGGTGCCGCGTTCCAGTCACTGCTGCGCAATCCACTCGCCGATCCGTATGTGCTCGGCACCAGTAGTGGCGCCGCACTCGGAGCCGCAATCGCCTTCCTCGTTCCGATCACTGGGATCGCTTGGGAGCTTGGTGGCGTACAACTCGCAGCGTTCATCGGTGCACTCGCCTCTGTGGCGCTGGTCTGGCGCATCGCCGGCATCGGCAGTGGCGAAGAGCGCATCGCCAGTGTGTTGCTTGTCGGTTATGCCGTTGCCTCACTGCTCGCTGCAGCGCTCTCGCTGGTGATGCTCGCAAGTGGTGCGAACCTGCGCGCCATCTTCGGCTTCTTGCTTGGTGGCCTCGATGGCGTCACTTGGCCGCGCCTTGCCGCCGCCGCGCTCCCAATTGCGATCGCCACCCTGCTGCTCGCACGTCGCGGCCGCGCACTCGCCGCCTTCTTGCTCGGTGACGAGGCGGCAACGCACCTCGGCATTGACGTGCGCCGCGAACGCCGCGTCGCAGTGGCGCTCGCCACACTCGCCACCGCATCAGCCGTTGCCCTCGCCGGTCTCGTCGGGTTCGTGGGCCTCGTGGTGCCGCACCTTGCCCGTCTCGCCGTCGGCTCCGACCCACGCGCGGTGCTCCCACTCTCCGCGATCGGCGGAGCACTCCTCCTGCTCCTTGCCGACACGGTTGCCCGCACCATCGGCGTCCCCGTTGGCGTGATCACCGCCCTGATCGGCGCGCCGTTCCTGCTCTGGCTGCTGCACCGCGCGCGTGCCGGGTACGCCCTATGAGCGTCAACGAAACCCCTCCCTACGAACTGCTCGGCGCACATAACCTGCAGGTCAACCTTGGCGGCACCACTATCCTGCGCAACGTTTCACTCAGCATTGGCCCAGGCGAACGCGTCGCCATCGTGGGGCCAAACGGTGCGGGTAAGACCACGCTCATGCGTGCACTAAGCGGCGCGGTACCGGCAACAAACGGCGAAGTCATTCTTTGCACTGAGCCGATTCACAATCTCTCACGCGAAACGATTGCTCGATCCATTGCCGTCGTCAGCTCCGACATCACGCTGCCATTCGCCACGCGAGTCGAAGATCTAGTCGCGCTCGGACGCATCCCACACGGTCGTGGCCCTGCTGGTCCAGGCGCACATGATCGCGAGCGCGCTACCGCCGCCATTGAACGCGTTGGCGCAACACATCTGCAGCATCGTGATGTACGAACCCTGAGCGCCGGTGAGCGACAGCTCGCGGCAATCGCGTTGGGCCTCGCGCAAGAGACGCCGATCCTCGCCCTCGACGAACCAACCGCGCACCTGGACCTGCGTCACCGCATGGAGATCGCCGACCTGCTCACCAGCCTCGCCGGCGACGAAACGATCATGAAGACGAAGCGCACGATCGTGGCGATCTTCCACGAGCTTGACATCGTGCGCGACGGATTCAGCCGTGTGCTCTTGGTCTCAGATGGAACGATCGCCGCCGATGGCACACCGGCAGAGGTGCTGACCGCAGAACGCATTAGTGGCGCGTGGGGGATTCCTCTAGAGCGAGCGGCGCGGCTTTAGCCGCAGCGACCTAGCTGCGCTTGCGCGGCAGGTCGAGGAACGGGAGCGGCACCACGGTCGCAGGAATCTCGTGGCGGGTCTCTTCAATCGCCCACTCCAGGCCAACGATCGTGCCCGGCACTGCGTGCTTGGCGGGGAGTCGGCCGAGGGCGATGGAGCGCTTCAGTAGCGGCGAGAAGGTGCCGCTCGTGGCGCGGCCAATCGTGTCGCCCTTGCGCGTGAGGGGGATCACCTTGCGCCAGGCGCGCAGCGGATGCTCAATCGGGTAGCCAAGGTCGAGGTAGGCGTTCTCGAACACATTCAGGTCGAGCTCGAGCCCAACGAGTCGGTCTGGTGGGCCGCCTGCGGCGACCTCATCCATGAGGGCGCGCTTGCCAATGAACGATGGCTTGTCGAAATCCACGAGTCGATCAAAGCCGATCTCGTACGGCGACACCGCCTGGCTCGGGTGATGTGCGGTGCGTGAAGAGAAGTAGTCGACGCCGGCCATGATCAGGCCCGCCTCAAGTCGCGCCACGTCGAGCGCCTCCATGCCGGCAACGCGCAGCGTGTGCGCCGTGCCTGCCGCGATCAGCGCATCCCACACGGGGAGCCCTGAACCGAATGGGATGAAGAGCTCATAGCCGAGATCGCCGGAGTAGCCGGTGCGCGACACGCCCACGGCAACGCCGCCAATGGTGACGTCGGCGCGACCGAAGAAGCCGAGGTCGCTCATGTCGCGGCCGACCGCAGCCGAGAGCACATCACGCGAGCGCGGCCCCTGCAGTGAGAGGCCACAGATCGTTTCGGTCTGGTCTTCGATGGTGACGTTCAGGCCTTCTGATGCGGCTTCGAGCCAGCCGTGCTGCGGCTCAGCGGCGGTCCAGAAGTAGGAGCCATCAGAGAGCAACGCAACCGTGCCGTCATCGAGTACGCGACCGGTCTCATCGCACCACGGGGTGTAGATCACCTTCATCGGCTTGATGCGATCCGCGCGGCGGGTGATGACGCGGTCGACGAGCTTGGCGGCGTCGGGGCCGGTTAGGCGGTACTTGCACATCGGGGTGATATCGAAGAGGGCGGCCGAGAAGCGGACCGCGTGATATTCCAAGTCATGCGCTGGCATATAGGAGTCGGCGATGAAGAATCCCGACCAGTTGCGCCAGCGGCGTGCCTGGTTCAGTTCCGCTGTGCGGGAGTGGAACGGCGTTTCGAGCGGCATGCGTCCCTCCCTCTCCCTCAGCGGCCTAGGCGGTACCATTGCCCGCACCCGCATCCTAGCGATTCGGGGCGAGGTTGGGAGGAACAGTGGCAGAACGGTACGACGCGATCGTTGTGGGTGGTGGGCATAACGGCCTCACTACCGCGGCGTACCTCGCGAAGGCCGGACTGAAGGTCATCGTTCTCGAGCGCCGCTCCGTTTTGGGTGGCGCCACCCTTACCGAGTCGCCCGTGCCGGGATACAAGTTCTCGGTTGCCTCGTACCTGGTGAGCCTCTTGCGCCCACAGGTGATTCGCGAGCTTGACCTCGCCAAGCACGGCCTACAGATGGCGCCTTCGGTCGGCACCTACACGCCGCACTGGGATGGCTACCTCGATCGCCGCACCGACCACGCCGACACCCTGCGCGAGATTCGCAAGTGGTCGCACCGCGACGCCGACAACTACGACGACTTCAAGCAGACCGTCACCGACATCACTCGCTTCATTCGCCCGGCGATCGACATGCCCGCCCCCGACCCATATGGCGATCCGAAGGAGTGGCTCGAGTACGCCGGTCTTGCCAAGGACTTCGGTCATCTGCCACTGCGCACCAAGGGCGCACTCCTCGACCTGATTACCGGTAGCGCCTACGACTTCTTGCGCCGCTGGTTTGAGGGCGAGCCGCTCATCGGCACCATGTCGGCATCAGGGATCATCGGAACGTTCTTGGGAATCAAGTCGCCAGGCACTGGCATGGTCTTCTTGCATCACTACTTCGGCGAAATTGACGGCTCGTTCCGCGAGTGGGCGCTGCCGCAGGGCGGCACTGGCGCCGTAGCAGCAGCCATTGCGAGCGCCGCGCAGTCGTTCGGCGCAATCACTCGCACCGATGCACCGGTGAAGCAGGTGTTGCTGCGCGGCGACAAAGCGATCGGCGTGGTGCTGGAGTCGGGCGAAGAGGTCTACGGCGACACGATCGTGTCCGCGGCCGACGCGAAGCACACCTTCCTTGACATGCTCCCTGCCGGCTCACTGCCAACCGATTTCGAAACCGCGATTCGCAACTTCAAGTTCCGCGGCAGCTCAGCGAAGGTGAACTTCGCCCTTGATGGGCTCCCAACCTTTACGGCGGCCCCTCCGGGAAACGGCCACCTCATGGGCACCGTCAGCATCTCGCCAAGCCCGGACTATATGGAGCGGGCCTACGACGACGCGAAGCACGGCCACCCGAGCAAGCGCCCATTCCTCGACATGTTGATTCCAACGCTCGTCGACCCATCGATGGCCCCACCAGGGAAGCACGTCGCCACCGCGTTCGTGCAGTACGCGCCGCATAAGTTGGCGCCAGAACATGGCGGCTGGGACAACAT
>CAMAXG010000010.1 GCA_945862225.1 Thermoflexus hugenholtzii JAD2
TCGGATAGGATTCCGCCAAGCGCAGATCGCGCTTCAAGTCTGAACGGCCACCCGTAATGGGGAGGCCGATAAGGAGGAAACACATGCGAAAGAGGTCGCTACTCGCAACCTTTGCGGTTACTGCCGCACTCGTTGCCGGGGCATGCGGCGGGTCGACCGGTTCGACGGTCTCCGGAGCAACGTTGCTCATCGGTGACTATCAGGACGTCGACAGCCTGAACCCCTTCTACTACAGCACGGTGATGTCGAGCAACGTCATCGGCATGACCAGCGATGGTCTGCTCCGCTTGAACGACAAGCTTGAGCTTGAGCCATGGATGGCCACCGAGATTCCTACGAAGGAGAACGGCGGCATTAAGGTTCCAGGCACTGTTGACGGCGCAGCCGCCACCGTTACCTGGAAGCTCCGATCGTGGAAGTGGTCCGATGGTGTTGATCTCACCTGCGCCGACTTCCAGTACGCCCGCGAGTGGATTCTCGATGAGAAGAACACTGCGGTCTCGAAGGTCGGCACCAAGGAGATCAAGGAGATCGTGTGCGAAGGCTCAACGATGACCGTGCACTACTCCGAGCTCTACCAGAACCTGAAGTACGGCCCAGCGCTTGCGCCAAAGCACTACTTCAGCAAGTTCACGCTCGGTACCGCCGTTGGCGGCAACCCAGCAACCGACCTTTCAACCGACATGCTCTTGGGCGCGGGTTACCGCACCAAGGACCTGCCAACCGTTCCAACGAGCGGTGCGTTCAAGTATGAGAGCCGAACACCAGGCGTAGAAACCGTGGTCGTTCGCAACCCATACTGGAAGGACCCACGCAACGGCAGCCAGTCGAAGCTTGCGCGAGTGAAGTACGTAGTCTGTGGTTCGCCAGAGACCTGCGTTGCGAAGTACCGCGCCGGTGAACTCGACATGGTCACCGACCTTGACGGTTCGCAGTACGCCCCAACCAAGGACCTTGGCGACGAGCAGCGCCCGTTCCCAAGCTTCACGGTTGAGTTCCTGCGACCAAATCACTCGCAGACAACCTGCTCTGACGGCGCGCCGGCAGAGGCAGATCCAGACGGCGTGCTTCCAAATCGCGCAGCGCGCGGTGGTGGTTGCCCAGCCTCTGACCTCGAGCTTCGACGAGCCGTTTCGGCCGCAGTCGACCGAGAGCGCTACCTCAAGCAGATTGAGGGTGATGTTGGTTTCGTAGCAACGAACATGGAGCTCCCAGCCTTCTTCTTCTACGAGGAGCAGGAAGTGGAAGCCTTTGACCTTGCTCGAGCTGCAAAGATTCTGGCCGATGGCGGCTGGAGCGATACGAACAACAACGGGACGGTCGACAAGGATGTCGACGGCGATGGCGACCGTGACGAGGCAATCCTCGACATGTGCACCACGTTGAAGCCGACCCGCGTTGCCAAGTTGCAGTTGCTTGCAGCTGACCTGAAGACGATCGGCATCACTGCCATCGTTGACGCAGTCGGCGGCGGCGACCTCTTCGGTCAGCGCACAGATGTGCCAGCCGGCACGAAGTGCAACCTGGCCTACGGTACGTTCGACATTGCGCTGCATGCCTTCGGCATCACGTCGGTTGAGCCGAGCGGGTACGACTCGTACCACTCGACCCAGACCAACGAGAACGGTGGCGGCAACGATCAGTTCGTGAACATCCCAGAGCTTGACGCGAAGCTCGAGGCAATCAAGTCCTCGATCGACGTCCCCGAGCAGGATGCGCTCATGGTTGAAGTGCAGAACATCATGACCTCGAACGTGGTCACGATTCCGCTGCACTACTGGCTCGACATCGTTCTGGTGTCGAACAACGTGAGCGGGTACCTCCAGCATGCGGCCTGGGGCCCAATCTGGAACGCCTACGAACTCGACGTCGCGTCGAACTAAGTAGGTCAGCCGAAACGAATTCGGCGTGCGGTCGCCGCGGGGCTCCGAGAGGGGCTCCGCGGCGATTGCCCATCACCCTGTTTATCCCGCTAAGATCCCCCCGACGTCGCGGATCGTCCGGAGACTAATTGCAGAGGAGGCCACATGATCAAATTCGCTTTGAAGCGCATCGCGCTCGGCGTTACGATCATGCTTGGCTCCACCGTCCTCATTTATGCCCTTCTACTCGCCGCCCCTGGCGGCCCCGAGCAGAAGTACGCGTTCAACCCTAAGTACACCGCCGCCCAGAAAGAGGGGTACCTGAAGTCCCTTGGGCTCGATCAACCTGTGCCGGTGCAGTACTGCCGCTGGCTCGGTGCCTGCCGGCGCGATGCCGACGGTCTGGATGCCCTGATCGGACCAACCGGCTTCCCGAGCTTCCTACCGTCAGCAATCTCTGGGGTCTACACGGGCATCATTCACGGTGAGCTTGGCTACTCGTACTTCAATGGCGAGTCTGTGGCGGGCCTCATCGCGGCCGCAGCCCTTCCAACGCTCATTCTGGCTGGGCTCTCAATCGTCATTTGGTTAACGCTCGCGGTGATCGTTGGCGTCTACACCGGCGTAAACAACGGGGGGCGCTTAGATAGCTCTGTGACAACGGTCACCTATGTGCTCTCCACGTTCCCCACCTTCCTCCTCGGCTTCTTGATCATGTGGCTCTTCGCGATCCTGCTGAACCTCACTCCGGTGGACGGCATGGTGAACGGCCGCGAGTCGCCTGCATTCGGCAGCGACCTGTATTGGCAGTACTTCTCCAACAATCCGGTGACGGCACTGCTCGATCTTGGTGCGCACCTCATCCTGCCGGTGATGACGTTGGTGATCGTTAGCTTCTCTGGTGACTCGCGCTACGTGCGTGCCAGCGTCATTGACGCGCTCTCTATGGAGCATGTGCGTACTGCCCGAGCTAAGGGCCTGACCCGCGCTCGAGTGCTGATGCGACATGCGCTGCGCACCGCACTGGTGCCGTTTGCCACGAACATCGGGCTCGCGCTCCCCTTCCTCTTTGGTGGCGCGCTCATCACGGAGTCCATCTTCTCGTGGCCAGGGATCGGTCGACTAACGCTGCAGGCGACAAACAACTTGGACTACCCGGTCTTGATGTCGATCCTTCTGATCGGATCCGTCATGGTCGTGATCGGTAACCTCGTTGCCGACCTCCTGTACGCCATTCTCGACCCGCGCGTGCGACTGTGACCAAGGTGGCTGCCCGCTCCAAGAGCGCGCCAAAAGCAAAGGCGCCTGCCACCTCTGAAAGTCCATGGGCTCAGGCGCGACGCCGCTTCTTCGCAGGGCGACAGGGGCCGTGGGGCCTGCGCATCCTGGGCGTTGTGCTTCTCTTCGTGATCGTTGGGCCGATCTTCGCGCCGTATGACCGCTTCAGCATTCCCAACCCGAACGAGTTCGTCTTCCTTGGGCGACCACCTTCCTTTGAGCACATCTTTGGCGAAACCGCCCAGCTCCAAATCGACGTGTTCATGTTGACGGTCAACGGTGGCCGCGGCTCTCTCCTCATCGGATTCATCTCGGCGATCGGTGGCATCACCATTGGCACCCTGGTCGGCATCATCTCTGGCTACTTCGGCGGCAAGCTCGACGGATTCCTCATGCGCCTGGTTGACGTCTTCCTCGCCATCCCGAGCCTCTTCGTGATCATCGTGGGAGCCCGAATCATCTCTGAGCTTGGTGGCACCGGCCTCATGACCGTGATCATCGTGTTTGTGCTCTTCGGCTGGATGGGCACCGCTCGGCTGGTGCGCGGGCAGGTTCTTGCGTTGCGAGAGATGGAGTTCATTGAGGCGGCGCGTGCGCTCGGTGTTTCGCCGGTTCGCATTGCCTTGCGCCACGTCTTGCCGAACGCCATCGGCCCGGTCGTCGTCTCATTCCCATTCGCTGTTGGTGGAGCGATCATCGGCGAAGCATTCATTAGCTACCTAGGCTTCGGCGTATCGCCACTCACCCCAACCTGGGGGAACATGCTCTCCAACTCGCAGCAGTTCTTCCTACAGGGGAACTGGTGGTGGGTTGGATTCCCAGGACTCTTCATTGTGCTCACTGCGCTCTCCGTCAACATGGTGGGCGATGCGCTGCGCGAGAGCCTCGAGCCTGAGGGGCGACGCGCATGAGCAAGGCAACGACGCCACTCCTCAGCGTTCGCGATCTTGCGATCTCGTTCCGCACCCATCGCGGCACGCTGCGGGTCGTTGACGGTGTCTCGTTTGACCTCGCTGCAGGTGAGTGCCTGGCGATTGTTGGTGAGTCGGGCTCTGGAAAGACCGTATCGGCGATGGCAATCATCTCGCTGCTCAGCCGCAAGCAGGCAATCATCGAAGGCTCGGTCAAGTTCAAGGGTCGCGAGCTCGTTGGTCTGACCGAAGAGGCGCTCCGCCCAATTCGTGGCGGCGGGATCGGCGTGATCTTCCAGGAGCCGCTCTCCGCCCTCAACCCAGTCACCACGATTGGCGAGCAGATCGCCGAGGTGATCGTTGCCCACCGCAAGTTGAGCTGGAAAGAGGCGCACAAGTTGGCAATCGGCTACTTGGAGCAGGTGGAGATCTCGCAGCCAGATCAGCGGGCCAAGCAGTACCCCCACCAGCTCTCCGGTGGCATGCGCCAGCGCGCCATGATCGCGATGGCACTTTCGGGGGAGCCGTCGATGATCATTGCCGACGAACCGACCACCGCCCTCGATGTCACGATTCAGGCACAGGTGCTCGACCTACTCCGCCGCACCACCACCGAACGCGGCGCTGCGCTCTTGCTCATTACGCACGACCTTGGTGTCGTCGCCGAGACCGCCGATCGCATCGCGGTCATGTACGCCGGGCAGATCGTTGAGACGGGTAAGGCCGCCAACGTGCTGCGTGAGCCAGCGAGCCCCTATACGCGTGACCTTGTCACCTCGGTCCCAACGTTTGCTGCGCGCGGCAAGAAGCTCAATACGATCTCGGGCACCGTCCCCTCCCCCGACGCTTTCCCGTCGGGCTGCCGCTTCGCCCCACGCTGCCGCTACGCGATCACCGCCTGCACCACCGCCGTCCCACCACTTGAGTCACTCAAGGATGGGCGCCTCGTGCGCTGCATTCGCACCAAGGAGGTGCTCGATGGCACCGCTGCAGGGAAGCGCAAGACTCCGACAACCAAGAAGGGGGCGGCGCGATGAGTGGCAAGGCCGCAGAGAAGCGCGAGCTGCTCAAGCTCGTTGGCGTCAAGCGTCACTTCCAGGTGCGTGGTGGCATCCCGCTCATTCGCAAGCCGCTCGCGGTTCGCGCCGTTGATGGCGTTGATCTGACCGTTACCCGCGGCGAGACGCTGAGCCTCGTCGGCGAGTCGGGCTCTGGCAAGACCACGCTCGGCCGCGTGGCCCTCGGCCTGCAGCCAGCCACCGCCGGCTCCGTCACCTTTGACGGGCGTGAGATCAAGAAGCTCTCCGCCGCAGAGCGCCGCTCGCTGCGCAAGCGCATGCAGATCGTCTTCCAGGACCCATTCGGTTCGCTGAACCCACGCCTGCCAATTGGTGACCAGATTGAGGAGGGCCTCCTTGCCCACAAGCTCGGCGACCATGCCGCCCGCGAGAAGCGCGTGCGCGAAGTGCTTGACCTTGTCGGCCTCGATCCAAACTACGCGTCACGCTACCCACACGAGTTCTCGGGCGGCCAGCGCCAGCGCGTTGGCATTGCCCGTGCGCTGGCGGTAAACCCAGAGTTCATCGTGCTTGACGAGCCGGTCTCCGCACTGGACGTCTCGATTCAGAGCCAGGTCCTGAACCTACTCACCGACCTTCGCAACGAGAAGGGCCTCACCTACCTCTTCATCAGCCACAACCTCGACGTCGTCGGCTACTTCTCGGACCGCGTCGCTGTGATGTATCTCGGCAAGGTGGTTGAGATTGGTCCAGTCGAACGCGTCTTCACCAAGCCGCAGCACCCGTACACCGTGGCACTTATCTCCGCCGTGCCAAAAGTGGAGGCACACGACGCCAAAGACCGACTCATTCTTGAGGGTGAGATCCCATCGCCGATCTCGCCGCCATCGGGCTGCCGTTTCCGCACGCGATGCTGGCTGCGCGAACAGCTTGGCAATCCTGAGAAGTGCTCGACCGAAGAGCCGAAGCTGGTCGCCACGCCACGAGACGTAACGGTAAATGTCGCCTGCCACTTCCCACTTGCCGATGGTGCTGCGGCTACAACCGCCGCCGGGCGACTTGAAATTGCGCGCGCCGTAAAGGCTGCAACGAAGGTGAAGCCTGCGGCTAAGGCGAAGCGGAAGGCTTAGTCCTCGCGGCGTCCCGCGCCGCTCTCCCCCGCAGCAGTAGAGAGCTCACCATGCTTCTGAAGAAGTTCCCGCGCGCGATCCTGCGCGCGTCGATCCGGCTCCACGCGTTGCGCTGACGTCGCAATTGCCTGTGAAGCTTCGCGAAGGTTGGCGAATGAGCCGGCTGCAACGCCAGCAAGTGCGGCGGCACCTGTCGCCGATGCCTCAGGGTTCTGCCCAATGACCACGGGCATGCCGAAGAGATCGGCTCGAAGCTGAATGAGGGGCGCAGGAACTGGTTCACCGCCAGAGAGTGGCCCAGGCGCCGCACCGGTCGCTGGACCCGAGAGTCGCATTTCGCTGATCTGCAGGCCCGCCTTGATCGCAGGCGCAAGCAGGTGGGCGACGGCAAGGGCGCCACTCTCGATCGCTGCGCGCACCAGGTGCGCTGCGCGGTGCTGATCCGTTCGTCCAACGAAGGCATCATCGACGGAGCGAGGACTGCTCCAGCCGAGATGGGAGATCGGTTTGGCCATGAGCCCCTCGGCGCCAAGTGGCAGCGCAGCGGCGGCGTGGAAGAGTTCAGCGCGGCGCGCAGGTGCTGCCATCGGATCGTTCGCGAGCAACTCTGAAACGACCCACTCGAGGAGTCGGCCGGTGCCCGCGAAGGCGCCGCCAAGGATCACCCCGTCGCCGAACGGTGTCGGAGCTGGCCCCGACCAGAGTCGACCTGGGAGGGCGGTGGTGATGCGCGCCGCCTCCGACGGAGTTACCGCAACAGCGACGCCGCCGGCGGTCCCGCCGACATCAACGCCGAGCCCAGGATCGGTGAGACCCGCGCCAACAACGGCGGCGAGGCCATCGTTCATCCCTGCGGCGATCGGCACGCCAGCAGGGAGGCCGAGATCTGCAGCTGGCCCAGGGAGCAGGGTGCCGATCCTTGTGCCTGGGAACACCTCAGGCGGGAGGGCGCGCTCATCCAGGCCTGCAGCGAGCAGCGCGCTGCGCTGCGCGGGGGAGACGCTCCGCGCCGGATCCCAGAAGGCGCTGACCGCCTCGCCAGAGAGTCGCAGGGTGAGTGCATCCCACGACGAGAGAAGCCAGGTGGATGCAGCGGCAGTTTCGGGGCGCTCGCGAATGAGCCATCGCGCCTTCGGTAGTTCGCCGAGGAGCCATCCGCCACGTCCGAGAATCTTTTCGAGTGCGGCCTCATCGTCGGCGGAGCGGCGGTCGCGCCACATCAACGCTGGGCCTGCCGCACTCCCGTCTGCGCGTACCGGGGTTAACGATGGTCCGTGGCCATCGACACCGATCCCGCGAACCTCAATCACATCAGGGCTCTGAGCAGCCGCCAGCGCCATCACCTCGTGAGTGGCGGCGCAGATTGCGCGCCACCAGGTGTCGGCATCTTGCTCGCGTGGATCTGCGCCGCCACCGGTTGCGCGGCGTGCAATAGCAATCGGCGCACCACTCTCCGCCTCGAGCAGGAGTGCTTTGACTGAGGTGCTCCCCAGGTCGAAGGCGAGAAGCGCGGCGCGAACAGGTCGACGCATCAGGTGCGTCGCCGTTAGATCAGCGTGGACCGTCGCTCCGGCCGTGGTTCACGTACCACCAGGCCGAAGGGAAGACCGCAGCCGCCAGCGCCAGCTTGATCGCATCGCCGAGCAGGAATGGGGCGACCCCCTTCTCAATTGCAACGCCGATCTCGAGGCTGGCAGAGGCGGCGAGCCACGGCACGCCGAAGCTGTAAATGATCAGGCTGCCGATCGCCATCGCGGCAACGGTGCCGATCACGCTGCGATCCCAGCCGAGGTCGGCAAGTCGCCCAACGATCCATCCGGCGAAGAGCATGCCGACGAGGTAGCCGCCGGTTGGCGCAAACTGCAGCAGGCCGGCATCACCACTGACGAAGAACTTCTCGATGCCGTGGCTCCCCTCGAGAAAGACTGGAGCGCCGAGGATCCCGAGAACCAGATAGAGCGCCATCGACGCAAGGCCGCGACGCGCGCCAAGGGCGGCGCCAACGAGGAGCACCCCGAAGGTCTGCCCAGTAATCGGTACGGGGGTGCCAGGAATTGGGATGACGATTTGGGCGGATGCGGCCACGATCGCCGCGCCGACGACGGCCAGCGCGAGACCTTGCAGTCGGGCGCCGAGTCGCTCGCCGAGGAAGATCGGGAAGAAGAAGTCGCCCAGCGTCACGCCGTACTCGGCGGCGGGAATGCGTCCCATGGCGGGCATTGCGCGTCGAATCTGCATCTTGATCCTCCCTACGGGCGCTGCCCCTTGTGGAGAGGCGCCGACCCCCAGTCTACCCTGCGCCACCCCCCTCCCCGCAGGGTAAGATGGCGGCTGACTTGGTGGCCATCGTTCAATGGTTAGGACCGTGGTTTGTGGAGCCGCAGATGAGGGTTCAATTCCCTCTGGCCACCCCATCCAATTGAGGAGCGCTCCATGCCCACAGCCGCACCTCGCCGTCGACTGATTAACGACCCGGGCTTCGTCCGCCTCTGGGCCGCCGAGACGATCAGCCACCTTGGCTCTAACTTCACCGCGCTGGCGATGCCGATCGTTGCCATCCAGCTCCTGAACGCGGGCCCGATGGAGATCGCCATCATCAATCTCGCCGACACCCTCCCATTCTTAGTGATCGGGCTGCTCGTTGGCGCGCTCATCGACCGCCTGCCGCGCCGTGGCGTCCTCATCGTTGCCGACCTTGGCCGAGCGGTGCTACTGCTCACACTGCCCATCTCCTACGCGCTTGGCATCCTCTCAATTCCTCAGTTGGTGATCGTCGGGATCTTGCTCGGCACACTCACCGTCTTCTTCGATGTCGCCTATCAGGCCTACCTCCCGTCGCTCATTCCGAAAGAGGATCTCGTTGAGGGGAACTCGAAGCTCGAGATCAGTCGCTCCGCTGCTGGGCTCTTTGGACCGAGCCTCGCTGGCGCGCTGATCGCCATCGTGAAGGCGCCGATGGCAGTCGTGATTGATGCCCTCTCGTTTGCGCTCTCGGCGCTCTTCCTCCTCACAATCAAGCCGAAGCATGAGTTTGTAGCGGAGCAGAACGACGCATCGGCGCATGAATCAAAGAAGCCTCGCGGCTCGCTACGTTCCGACATCGCAGCCGGCCTGCGATTTGTTTTTGGTCATCCTGCGCTACGCACGATCGGTGGCGCCACGGCAACCTCCAACCTGTTTAGCGGCATTGCCGGAACTGTTGAGATGCTCTTCGCCTACAACGTGCTCGGCCTCTCTGTGGCACTCATCGGTTTTGCGGCAACGCTTGGATCCGCGGGCGGGCTCATTAGCGCCGTCTTCGCGGATCGCATCTCAAAGAAGCTTGGGGTTGGTCGCACCATCGTCCTCACCATCCCGCTTGGTGGACCGATGGTGGCGGTGCTCGCCTTCTGCCAGCCAGGGAACGATCTACTGAATGCACTTGTGATCGGTGGCGGCTTCTTTGCTGCCGCCGTCTCGGGCACGCTCTACAACATCAACCAGGTCAGCTTGCGCCAGGCGCTCACTCCGCCAGAGATGTCTGGGCGAATGAATGCCACGATGCGCTGGTTCGTGTGGGGCACCATTCCGATCGGCGCCCTGCTCGGCGGGATCATCGGCACCAACCTGGGGCTGCGCGAGGCGCTCCTGATCGCCGGGATCGGTGGCACCTTCGCCTTCGTCCCCCTCCTCTTTGGGCCGGTCTGGGGGATCAAGGAGATGCCAACGGGGGTCGCGGAGAAGTAGCGACAGCAGCCGCCCTGGCCCCTGCGCGCTGATAGACTCGCGACGCGGCGGGATGCCCCCATAGAGGGGCCAGCCAGCGAGGAGGGTGCATATGGCTACGGTCACGTTCCAGGGTGTCTCCAAGAAGTACGGCGAGGTCCTCGCCGTCGAAAACCTCTCCCTTGAGATCAGAGATGGCGAGTTCATGGTGTTCGTGGGCCCCTCGGGCTGCGGCAAAACCACCTCGCTCCGCATGATTGCCGGCCTTGAGGAGATCACCGATGGCACCCTGCTGATTGGCGACAAGGTCGTCAACGACATCGCGCCGAAGGACCGGGACATCGCCATGGTCTTCCAGAGCTACGCCCTCTATCCCCATATGACCGTGCGAGAGAACCTCGCCTTCGGCCTCAAGCTGCGCAAGATTGAGAAGGGCGAGATCGAGCGCCGCGTCAACGAGGCGGCGGCAATCCTTGACCTCACCAAGCTCCTCTCCCGCAAGCCGAAGGAGCTCTCCGGTGGCCAGCGCCAGCGCGTTGCCCTTGGGCGCGCGATCGTCCGCGAGCCAGCCGTCTTCTTGATGGATGAGCCGCTCTCCAACCTTGATGCGCAGCTGCGCGTGCAGACGCGTGCTGAGATCTTGCGCCTGCACGCTCGACTCAAGACCACCGTCGTCTATGTGACGCACGACCAGGTTGAGGCGATGACAATGGGGACGCGAATCGCCGTGATGAGCGAAGGAAGGTTGCAGCAGGTTGGCACACCGCAGGATCTGTACGACCTCCCAGTGAATCGCTTCGTTGCCGGCTTTATCGGCTCGCCAGCAATGAACCTTCTTGAGGCGACCGTTGACGGTCGTCACGTGAAGGCGGGCGAGATCGCGATTGAGATCAGTGATGCGCGCGCAAAGGAACTGGAGGGGCGCACCAGCGTCACCATCGGTTTCCGGCCAGAGCACCTTGAGTTCGGTAAGGCCGGAAAGGGTGCGGCGCAGATCGAACTGACCGCGGACGTTGTTGAGTATCTCGGCGCACAAGAGCTGCTCCACTTCTCTACCGCAAGTGGTGACGTTCTTGCGCTGGTTGGTTCCGAGCACAAGACGCCGCGCGGCGCCAAGGTGCAGCTCGCCCTTTCGCTCGAGAAGCTGCACCTCTTCGATTCGGCCACCGGCGCCGCAATCCGCTAGGTCGGCGGCACCGCATGCGATTTGGTGACGATGCTCTTGGCGTGCGCCTCGCTGCGCTGCTAGAGCCTGGCGAACTCAACGAGGTCGTCGTCGCTTCGGACCTGGTCGTGCAGGCGGCGTACATGGAGTGGCGACGCACGACGGTGCAGCGTACGGGCGGCGATCAGCATGTGCGGTACATCGTTGGTCACCCAGGCGCTGTTGCCATCCTCGCCATTGATGCTCCGAGTGATGCTGAGGTGACGCCGACGAGCGAGATGCTCTTTGTTCGCCAATTCCGCGCCCCAGTGGGGCAGCTCCTCCTTGAGGTACCCGCTGGCACCCTTGACCTGCATCACGGGGTCACTGAGGAGCCGCAGCTGGCCGCTGAGCGCGAACTCGAAGAGGAGACCGGCCTGCGGGCAGCATCCTGGCGTCACCTCCGACGCTTCTTCACCGCACCCGGGTTCACCAGCGAGCGTATGGAGCTCTTCCTCGCCCTCGGCCTCTCGGCGGCAGGCCCTGGCGCCCGCACCCCCGACGCCGACGAGGCGATTGAGGCGGTCCGGCTGACCATTGCCGAGGCGGCCGAAGCGGTCCACCGTGGGGCAATCGTGGACGCCAAGAGCCTGGTCGCCGTCGCCATCGCGGAGCGCCTAGCCACCCGCTAACCCCCGCACGGATCGTGCGTAAGCCCCTCGTGGGCTGCGATATTCGTACCCCGACCCCCCCTACGGTGCTAGAATCGTACCCACAGCGGTCCGCACTGCGGAATCCGCAGAGCAAGGATGGATGGATATGGCGATCGAACCACTCAGGCACCTCGCGCCGACCACGAAGCCAGCCCCCCACCGCGCCGCGCCACCC
This sequence comes from Thermoflexus hugenholtzii JAD2, assembly GCA_945862225.1. Lineage (GTDB taxonomy): Bacteria > Chloroflexota > Limnocylindria > Limnocylindrales > Limnocylindraceae > Limnocylindrus. The sequence goes on from CAMAXG010000010.1 coordinate 11,938, forward strand.
GTTGGGCCCACCGTTCAGATTGACCCTGCCCGAATTCGCGAGCTGACCGCTCGCGAGTCAGAGCGCCTCGACGCGCGTACCCAGGGCTCAGCCGCCGCCTATGAGCGTGCCAAGCGCTCCCTCGTCGGTGGCGTCTCGTCGAGCTACCAGAAGCGTGCGCCGTGGCCGATCTATCTCGATCGCGGACAGGGGCAGTACGTGTGGGACGTCGATGGACACCAGTACCTCGATGTGCACAACGGCATCGGCAGCATGGTGCAGGGACATGCGCATCCACTCATCACCGAGGCCGTGGATCGACGTATTCGACTCGGCTCACACTTCGCCGCGCCAACCGAGGACACCTACATCGTGGCTGAGCATCTCGCGGCGCGCTGGGGACTCCCCCGCTGGCGCTTCGTCAACTCCGGCTCTGAAGCGACCATGGATGCGATCCGACTCGCTCGTGGCGCAACCGGCCGCGACGGTGTGATGAAGATCTTCGGCAGCTACCACGGACACCACGACTACGTGATGGTCGATATCGGACTCTCGGTGTACGAGGGGAGCGACCGCGAGCACTACCCATCCATCGCCTACGGCAAGGGAATCCCAGACTCCGTCACGCAGATGACGACGGCGGTGCCATTCAATGATGCTGGTGTGCTTGAGCGACGACTTACCGCACTGCAGAGTGAAGGTCGTCTCCCCGCCTGCTTGATCATGGAGGCCGCGATGATGAACTGCGGCGTGATCTTGCCAGAGCCCGGCTATCTCGCCGATGTGCGACGCATCACCAAGAAGTTTGGCGTCGTCTGGATCGTTGATGAGGTGAAGACTGGCCTCACCGTTGCAGCGGGTGGCGCGACTGAGCTCTTCGGCATCAAGCCCGACCTTGTCTGCCTCGCTAAGGCGCTCGGCGCCGGCATTCCGACGGGGGCGATTGGCGGCAGCGACGAGATGTGGGCGATGGTCGACTCTGGTGATGTCTACATGGTGGGTACGTTCAACGGCAATCCACTTGCAATGGCGGCGGCGCGCGCCAATCTGGAGCGCGTGATGACCCCAGATGCGTACGCACACCTCGGACGCCTCAATGACCAACTTCTTGACGGCGCCCAGGGGATTATTGACCGCTACAAGCTCGCCGCCTATGCGGCGGGGATCGAGTCAAAGGGCGTGATCACCTTCGCCCAGTCAAAGGTGGTGGACTATGACTCGTACAAGTCCGCCCAGCAGAAGGAGCTCATCGATCTCGTCTGGCTCTGGAACATGAACCGTGGGATCTTCAGCACGCCAGGTCGCGACGAGGAGTGGACCCTCTCCATCACCATGACCCCCGCTGACGCCGACCACTACCTTGGGGTCTTTGAGGAGCTCGCGGCCGAACTGACGCGCTAACTCTCCTCGCGCAGTTGTCGCAGGCGCTCGTTGAGGGCTGCCGTTCCGCTTCGTACTGCTCCCGTGAGCGGGAGTACAGCAATCATGGTCAACACTCCTCCCAAGATCATGATCACCCCGCGCACACGTTGTTCGCGAACGATCTCGAGTAGTTGCGACTGCACGGTGCCAGCGAGGGCTTCAGAGATTCCAAGAACGGGTTGCGCATAGACCCACGGGGCTGCAGCGCCACCAAGGAGCCAGGCGAAGAGGAGGGCGGTCGCAACCACGCCGCCTCGTGCGAAGCTGCCTGTAGCCACGAGCCCCGCAGTGCGAGCGCGCATCAGGATGACTGCTGCGAGTCCAACCCACACCACATGCCCAGCAAAAACCAAGATCGCCACCGGCGGTGCGGCGATGGATTGCGCGAGGAGTAGTGGGGTCCAAGGGAGGGCGCCGACAAGGAGTGCGAGCCGGCGCTCTCCCGCCGAGATGATCTCCTCGTGCTGCAGGCGCGCAATCCAACCGATGATGGCGAGGCCAGCGGCGACATCGAGAATGACCGCGATCAGCCGGAGCACGGCAAGAGCAAGCTGCTCCCCAAGGATTCCCGCAGCCGCCGCCCCTGGGTCTGCGGCGTACGCCAGGATGTTGTCGCCGCTACGGAAGAGGAGCCAGCCACGCAGGGCGAGCACCAGGGCGCTGGCAACAATCGCACCAGTGAAGATCGTCTCGTTCTTAGGAAGGAAGCGGCGAGTCGCCATGCTCGGCGACTACTGCGACGCGCGTGCGCGCGTGCGCTGCTCCGCGGTGAGAAGTGCGTTCTGCAACTCTTCGCTGAGCTGCACCTTGGCGATCGACTGACGCAGCAGCACGGCGACCGCACTTAGCGTGACCCAGGCTGCAGCAACCCAGATCACCGCGGTGGGATCCGTGTGCGAGGTGATGAGCCCACCGATCCAGAGCGGAGCAACCAGCACGGAGAGTCGCCCAGCCCAACGAGCAGAACCGTTATCGGCACTCGGTCGCGACGCACCAGTACCGCCATGTGCCTCAGCGAGACTTCTCGTGTGCTTGACCAGGAGTCGGCCGGGTTGCCCGATGAGCGGCCCTGGGAGTGCAGAGAGTGCGACGGCGCGGTCGATGCCAGCCAGTGCCACGGCTGGATGCTCGGCGCCCAGCGCATGCGCATTGCGCAGGCTGGCGCGCAGCCAACGCAGCAGAAAGAGCCAGATGATTGGAACAGCGATGAGGAGGAGCGTGTTCGCGGTGCGTACGGTTCCAAATGCGCGTGTCGCATCCTCCTCGGTCGCCCGGTTGATGGCGATGAGATCGAGCACAGAGAAGTAGCCCATGATCGTTCCGGCGCTGATGAGCGCAAGGAGTGCCAAGAGGAGGAGTGCGCGCCGCGCTGTTGCCGCCTTCGTGGCGGCGGAGAGATAGGGGGTCACTTGCCGCTGGTGCCCTGCTGTCGCAAGAAGCGAATCAAGCCATCGCGCTCAAGGAGCGCGAAACGTCGCAGTCGTGCCGCATCCACTGGTGGGATGCCATGTGCTGGATCGGCAATGTTCGCAAGGAGCGCGTCGACTGCGGCGAGCATTGATGTTGGTGATCCCCAGAGCCCAAGGGAGGCACTGCGTGTGACTAGGTCGCGCGCAAACGTTGCGTCGGCAGATCCGAGCGCCAGGAGCGCCGTAGGGATCTGGGCAACATACGGCGCAAGCAGCTCGTGCTGCCATGGCCAGGCGAACCCGCTCGCAGCGGCAAGTGTCTTGCGTACGCTGCCGTACCCGTCAGAGCGAAGGATGCGCGCCCATGCGGCTCGCTTCGCGGCAACGTTTGGCGTTGCAACTTCGGCGGCAAGGAGTGCGCGCTCGCCGCGGTCACTCGGATCTCGCAGCGCCTCTGCCGCAAGTCGCTCGGCACTGTTCGGTGCGCCAAAGGAGGCTGCGCGTACGAGCAGCGACCAGCGATGATCTTGGTCAATGTCAACGCCGTCGAGCGGCGTCTCGCCCACAGCCACCTGCCAGGTCTCCTCAACATCGCGAGGCGTGACTGAGGCCATCACCATGACGCGCGACCAAACAATGCGCATCCCCTCGCTGCCGCCACGGGCGAGGCGGGCGCGCGCGGCATCCACGATGAGGCTCCCCCAGCGCTCGCGCTCGCCGTCAGGGAGATAGCGAAGCAGGAGACCGCTCATCGTTGACTCCACCACGCCCTGCACAATCGAAGAATCAACCTCGTGCGGGAGGCGGTCGATCAGCAACTGCGCGTAGCGTGCCGCCGGGTAGCGACCATCGCGCACGAGCTCGTAGATCGCCATCCAGGTGAGCTGTCGTAGCAGCCCGTCGGGGATGGCCTCCATTCGCGTCTCGACGAAGCGCAGCGTTCCTTCGTCAAGGCCAAGCTTGCCAACGGCGAGGTCGTCGTGGTTTGGGATCACCGCCAGCGGAATCGGTCGGCCTGCAGCGCTCGGCACATCGGTGCGAGCCCCCGTCACCAGGGCCTCGTGAGGCTCAATGGCGACCATCTGCCCATCGCCCGGGTAAAGGAGCGCGACACGTAGCAGGTGCTCACGCAACACGTTGTCGCCCGAGACAACCTCTTGGGTGACCGTCAGATTGCCGATGGTGCCGTTGGCGCTCGGGGTGATCTCGGCGCCGAGTCGGTTTGGCCCACTGGTACGCAGCCACTCTGCCGACCAGTCGGCGAGCGAGACCCCACTCCCCTCCTCGAGCGAGGCGAGGAACTCAGCGAGGGTGGCGTTGCCAAACGCATGGCGCTGGAAGTGGAGGCGAAGACCTGCGGAGAATCCTGCGCGTCCGAGCCGCGCACCGAGCTGCTTGAGTACGGCACCGCCCTTGCCGTAGGTGATGCCGTCAAAGTTCAAGAAGGTCTGGTCCGTGTCGGCCACGGTGCCAGCGATTGGGTGCGTCGTTGGTGAGTCATCTTCAACCAGCGACCAGCGCTTCAGCTGCACGTTGAATTCCTGCCAGGCGGTCGTGTGCTCCGACCCTTCGGTGAGGCAGAGGGCCGCCGCGTAGGTGGCAAAGGATTCGTTGAGCCAGAGGTCGTCCCACCAGCGCATCGTGACCAGGTTGCCGAACCACATGTGGGCGATCTCATGGAAGACCACCTCGGCGAGATCGGTCACGTCGCTTGGCGTTGGTGTGCTCAGGAAGATGTAGCGCTCGGTGTAGGTGATGAGGCCGACGTTCTCCATGGCGCCGACGTTGAACTCTGGGCAGTAGACGTGGTCGAGCTTCTCGAACGGGTATTCGCGACCGAAGAGATCACCGAAGTAGGTGAACGCTTGGCTCGTCATCTTCTGGAAGAGGTCGTACGAGAGATGCTTCTCTAGAGATCCGCGCGACCAGAGCCCGACCTGCACCGGGGTGGCGCGACCTGGAATGTTCACCTCGAAGCGTTTCCCAACGAATGGCCCCGCGGCGAAGGCAAAGAGATAACTCGCGAGCGGCGGGGTCTCGGCGAATGTGTGCAGTGTGCCGCCAGGGCCTTCGGGACTGACCTCAGTCTCGGCGCCATTCCCAAAGACCTGCCAGGCGGCGGGGGCGGCGATCGTCAGTGAGAGCTTCGCCTTGATGTCGGGTTGATCGAAGAGCGGTGCCATGCGATGCGCCTCGTACGGCTCAAAGTTTGTGTAGACGTATTCGTTCTGATCTTCAGGATCAATGAAGCGGAAGACACCATCGCCACCGGTGTCGTAGGCGTTCTCGAACGACACCTCAAGGAGGTTCTCGGCGCCCGCCTTCAGCCGAGCGGCTGGCAGCGTGAGGCGATACCCGTTCCAGTCAGGAGCCTCGATGGAGGCCCCGTTGAGCGTGAGGCTGTGGATGGTGCGTCCGCGGAAGCAGAGGAAGACCGGGCCTGTGTGCCCGACGGCGAGAGCGAAGCGGGTAACGATCTGGCCACGGAAGGTTGCCGCGTTCGCGGCAAGGTCGAGTCGGAGCGCGTAGCGCACATCAGAAACGGCGGCCGCACGAGCGGCAGCCTCGACCTGCGTCAAGACGTCTCGGGCCTCGGCTCCTGGGGTTTCAATGGTCAGACTCACCGCCAGATCCTAGCGCGTTGCAGGGGTAAGGGCGGCACGCCAGGCGGCCAGATCCACCTCGCGGAGCCGCGGCGATGTGGTGGTGCCCGACGGTCGTCCACGCTTCCCGATCGGCTGCCCATCAATCTCATGAATGTCCGCGGTGAAGTCGATCGGCCGAACGCCCGAGATCGCACTCCCAACGGCGTAGGTGTCCACACGCGACCCAGCCGCCTTGAACTCGGTGATGCGCTCCAGCGAGAGGCCGCCCGAGATCACGATCTGCGCCGCCGTTGCACCGGCGGCATCGAGAGCAGCGCGGACCTCTGCAACAAGGGCTGGGGTTACCCCGCCAAGTTCACTCGCGCGATCAAGGCGTACGCCGCCAAGCTTCTCTCCCAGTGCTGCGGCAACGCGCGCCGACTCCTCAGACTCATCGCGGAAGGTGTCAACCAGCACAATGCGTGGCACTTCACGTTCAATGTTGCGATCGAAGGCGAGTGCCGCTTCAACCGTGTCGCCATAGATCAGCACGAGCGCGTGCGGCATGGTCCCTACTGGAATCTTTCCAGCGCGCGAACTCCCCGCCGTCGTTGATGCGCTCGTTGCACCGCCGATGATCGCAGCGTAGTCAAGACGATCGGCAATGTTTGGATGCACGTGCCGCGCGCCGAAGGCGATCACAGGCGTTGGTGCAGCAGCATCGACGATGGCGCGCGCTGCGGTCGCCCACCCGGTGCCGTGCGCCAACATCCCTAGGTAAGCGGTCTCAAAGCGGGCGATCGATTGGTATGGCGCACGAATGCGCAAGACGACCTCTTTCGCCTCAATGAGATCGCCATCCTTCAGCGCCCATACAGCTGCCTTGCCAGCGGCAACATCAGATTCGAGTGCGATCGAGAGGAGCCCCTTCCCCTCATCAATGCCGCAGAGGGTGGCGCCGGCGCGTCGACAGAAGACCTCCATCGTTACGACAGGGTTGCGCCCATCCCCAGCCAACACCTGTTCAGAGCGCAGGAAGTAGACATCGGCGTTCTCGCCGGTCAGGAGCGCAGGAAGCGGCCGTGGGACGGGTCGCGTTGGGCGATCAAGTTCAGCCATGGGCAAAGCATAGCCCTGCGGCGAGAGGTCGGAGGCTACCCCTCCAGGCGATCGGCGAGATCGGGGACGGCGCGCAAGAGGGGCTGGTTCCGCCGCGGAGAACCGTCATCGGCGGGGATCCGCCCACCGATCCAGATCCATGCCGCCGTCTCATCGAGGAGGCGGTCGGCGATCAGCACCGTACGGGCGAGTGCCTCTACGAGATCGTTTTCGGTCGCCTGCTCAGCACGCAGTTCAATGCTGAGCACCGGTCGTCCATCTTCGGCAATGCCGAATTTTGCAAAGAGGTACTTGTCGTTCCACTCCAAGAGGCGGCGATACGCCTTGCGCAGGCCGTCACCGAGTGGGGGTGCAAGATGCGCCCACACCACAACAACGCCACCCGGGCGCGCATCGTGGATGAGTGAGAGGCGCAATGCACGGCGACGTTCACCGTCTAGCTCGAGATCCCACACGGTTGCATCATCACGTCGGTGCGGTGCGGGCACCGCAACACCGTGCCGTTCAAGGAGCGCTGGGATTGCTGCGACCTGGAGGAGTGTCACGCGACTAGCGCGCCGTGCGGCGCTGGTTCCAGGTGCGGCCAGCCTTAATCGTTGCACCGGCCTTCACTGCGCCACTCTCAGGCCAATCGCCAAGGCTCGCCTCTGCATCAACCAACACGTTGCGACCAACAGATGCGCCATCGGGCACCTCGGCCTGTTTCCCAATAACCACGAGACCGGTTGCGAGCATTTCAGGATTCGCGCGGTTGGGTGTGCCGGGCAACTCGCCGACGCCAACCTGTGCGTCGCGCCCAATGCGCACCTCTTTGTCAATGATGGCGTGGTCGATGACGGCACCTGGGCCAATCACCGCATCAAACATCACGATGCTGTCGCGCACGACTGCGCCACGCCCAACGCGCACGCCGGGTGAGAGAACGCTGCGCTCCACAATCCCCTCAACAACACAGCCGTGCGAGATCATTGACTGCTCAACGCGAGCGTCGGCGCCGATTCGTGCGGGGGCGCGCTCCTCAGAGCGGGTGAGAATCAACCAATCGCGCTCGTAGAGATCGAGCTCGGGCTTCGCCTTCAGGAGCGCCATGTTCGCGTCAAAGTATGCGGGAAGGGTCCCTACGTCTTGCCAGTAGCCGCGGAAGCGGTGAGCCATCACCTTTGCGCCACCGGCGACCATGGCGGGCAGCACGTCGGCACCAAAGTCGGGGCGAGCCTCATCGAGCCATGCGGCGAGCGCATCGGCGGTGAAGGCGTAGATTCCCATGCTGGCGAGGCGACTCGTTGGACGCTTCGGCTTCTCTTGGAAGCCCGTGATGCGGCTCCGCTCATCCGTATCAACGACGCCCATGCGGCGCGCATCCTCAAGGCTCACCTCGCGGACCGAGACGGTCACGTCGGCGCCACTGCGTTGGTGGGCGGTAATCAGTCGCTCATAGTCCATCTTGTAGATGTGATCGCCGGCGAGTACGAGGACGGTCTCGGCGCCGCTCGCCACCACCTCACGGAGGTTCTGCAGCACGGCGTCCGCGGTGCCGCTGTACCAGTTGGCGGTGTTGCCGCGGCCAACCTGCGGCTGGAGGAGTCGCACGCCGCCGATCGTGCGGTCAAGATCCCACGCTCGCCCGCGACCGATGTGGTCATTAAGCGACCGAGGGTTGTACTGGGTGAGCACGAGTACGTCACCGATACCGCTGTTGACGCAGTTGGAGAGGGTGAAGTCGATGATTCGATACTTGCCGCCGAATGGCACGGCAGGCTTTGCACGAACCCCAGAGAGCACGCCCAGTCGGTTCCCCTCGCCGCCGGCGAGGATCACCGCAACGGTGCGATCAGTACGCAGAGCAGGATCCCCCGGGTAGGTACTTCTGAATACAGACGTACTTGCCGTTCTGCAAGAGCGAGAGGTGAAGGTGTGGCCCTGTGACGTTCCCCGTGGAGCCGACGAACCCAATCAGCTGGCCAGCCGCCACGAACTCACCCGCCTTCACGCGCCATTTCGGCTGACTCGAAACCTTCCCGTCTCCGATATGTCCGTAGATCGAAACCATGCTCTTTGAGTGGGCAATCCAGATCCAGGCGAGCGGACGCATCCCCTTCCACACGACGCAGTAGCTACAGATGCCCGCGATCATCACCTTGCCGCTCGCAGCGGCATAGAGTGGCGTGCCAGGTGCGGCGGCAATATCTACACCGTTGTGCAGGTATGGATACGCCTTCGGACAGGTTGAGCTCTTCGGGTAAATCTTCCAGCTCACGCAACCAAACTTCTGCGAAATATAGGGGCGAGTTCCACCGACCGGCTTCACGAAGCCTGATCCGTTATGCACGATCGGCCACGTCCATCCACCTTGGTAGACGGTCGGGAGCCCAGCGCCGAACTGGCCCTTCAAGAGCGCGTTCACTGTTGCGGTGACGCGCGCCTCTTCTGCTTTCAGCGCGGCGACGGCGGCGGCGAGCTTCGCCTTGTCTGCAATCACCTTGTTCATTGCCGCCTTCTGCGCGGCAATTGCCTTCGTCTGCGCGGCGATCGCCGCGGCGAGTCGTGCCTTCGCTTCGTTCAGCAGCGACACCTGCTTGTCGAGCGCCGCCTTCTGCTTTGCAGCAGCAACGCGCAGCTTCTCTGTTTCAGCGCGGTTGGCACGAACCTGGTCTTCAATCTCCGCGAGGCGAGCCGCATCACGACTAATGCCGTCCGCGAGCTTCACATCTTCTGCGCCGAGCGCATTGAACCCTGCGATGTCGAGCAGAATGTCGGTAAAGCTCTGTCCAGAGAGCAAAATCCAGAGCGGCGGTGTCTGATCTGCGATGTAGGCCTCACGAATGCGCGAGGCCAAGATCGCCTGTCGTGCCGCAAGGTCACGGGCTTTCGCCTGTTGCGCCTTCACCAGTCGACTGATCTCCGCGTCGAGTGCATTCACCGCAGCATTCAGGGTGTTCAGGCCAACTTGTGCCTGCGACACAGCGGCTGAGAGCTGGGCCACTTGGGTCGTAATGCTGGTCAGCGTTGCGGTGTTCTTTGCGAGGGCGGCACTCGTTGAGGCGAGCTGCGCGGTGAGGGCGCCCTGTTGGGCGATCAGTGCGTTGAGGGCCTTCTGCTGGGCGGCGAGTTGTGCGGCGAGCGCCTTCTGTTGGGCGAGGGCGTCATCGAGAGGGTCGCCGCGAACCGGTCCAGCCTGCGCCAAACCGAGGCCAACGATAAGGAGGGGGATGGTGAGCAGGATGCCGAGTCGGGCACGCCAGGAGCGTGTGCGGTGCGTCGGCGCAGGCGAGTGCTCCATGTATGACCTCCTCTCCTCCGCTAGGAGCAGAGTATCAGCCTCAGCGACGGACGCCACCCCCCATAGCCAGCTCAACGAGGGAGGTGTGTGCCGCCCCCGTGGAGCCGCGACCGGCAAATGGGGCAACGCCGCGTCGATAGGCGGTCCCTGCAATATCAAGATGCACCCACGGCACGGTCACGAATTCGCGCAGGAAGAGGCCGCTACGAACCAGTGATGCCTCACGCGAGCCCGAGTTCTGGAAGTCGGCCGACCAGGTCGACATGTTCTTCACGTAGGCCTCTGCCAGTGGGTACGGCCAGTAGACCTCCCCTGCACGGCGCGCGGCGAGGTGGAACTCATCGAGGAACCCTGCATCGGTGCCGCAGGTAGCGGCAACCTCACCGCCGTATGCGGCATAGGCGATCCCAGTGAGCGTGGCCACGTCAACCAAATGCGTTGCGCCGAGTTCTCGCTCGGCGTAGTGCAGCGCGTCGCCGAGGATGAGGCGCCCTTCGGCATCGGTGTTGGTGATCTCAACACGCTTTCCGTTGAGGGCGGTCACCACATCGCCCGGTCGCGTGGCGTTGCCGCCTGGCATGTTCTCAACACAGGCAGCGACGGCGTGGATCGGGCGACCTGGGTCGAGCTGCGCAATGGTTGCTGCAGCTTCCAGGACCGCGATTGCGCCGTTCTTGTCGTGCTTCATCTCTTCCATCTCGGCGGGTGGCTTCAGCGAAATGCCACCGGTATCAAAGCAGACGCCCTTACCGACCATCGCGAGGCGTCGGCCGAGCGGATCTTTCGCGCCAGGCTTACCCCCAGAGAGCACAACAAGGCAGGGAGGATTCTTTGACCCTTTACCGACTGCAATCAACATGCCGGCGCCCATGCGCTGCAACTGTGCGGCGGTAATGATGGTGGCGCGCAAGCCAACGGCGCGTGCGCGATCACGCGCCTCTTCGGCAATGCCGAGGGGCGGCATCTCGTTTGCCGGATAGTTGGACCAGCGTCGCGTACGCACGACACCGCTCGCAATGATTTCGGCGCGACGAGCGCCCTCGTGTGCGGCGGCGAGATCGGTTCCACTTGGTACGATAATTTCGAGCACGGTGAGTGCGGCCGGTTGCGCCTCAATCACGCTCTTTCCGCCGATCCCTTCGTGGAAGGAGCCGTCAATCACGCCGCGCACGATGAAGTCGACGGCGATCACCGCAGCATCACTCTGCTTTGTAGCGTTCGCAGAGAGGCCCGCGCCGAACGATGCGCCACCCTCGGCACGAAGTGCCGGTGATGCGCTTGTCAGCGCAGCGATGATGCCGGTGGCATCGATGGCGAGACGTGTGACCTTGCGTCCGGCAAGGCGGCGCGTTGCGGCTGCGGCCCAGCGCTGCAGCTCCTGTCGTCCGAAGTCGGCGCGAGGGCCGGCACCGACGAGAAGCAGGTGATCAGCGGGAAGGCGGCCAGCGCTCGTCAACGTGCAGCTGTAGCGGCCTCCAGTCCCCTCGCCGATCGCGCGCAGGGCAGCGATGCGTCCGCCACTCTTGCTGTCAGTCTCACGAAGATGCGGCGCGTCGAGCTGATCACTAAAGACTGGGGTGACCAAGACGCCCGCCTTGGCCGCAGCGCTCTTGGCTGAGATGATGATCCGCATCTGATCCTCCTCGCGCCTCTGACGCCTACTGCTTGCTGATCTTGCGCCTCAGGTAGCCGAGTCGGCCACCCATATCGACCGGGGTGAACCCGAGCTCGCGCTCGACCGCATCCGTAGCGCCGATGTTATCTAGTGCCAACTGGCGCAACTGATCTGTTGCAACGGGGAACGGGAGGCGAATCGCCTCAGAGATGCGCGCCACCAGCGTGATCAGCGGCACTGGCATTGGGACGATGAGACGGCGCTTCCCAAGTGCACGCGCTACCTCGCGCGTGATCTCGGCGTATGTCCAGTAGCGCGGACCGCCGAGTTCAAAGGAGGCCTTGATGCTCCCCTTCGGAGTGTCGAGCACCTGCACAATGGCCCGAGCCACGTCGCCAACCCAAACCGGCTGGAAGCGGCTCTTCCCGTTGCCAGGAACTGGCACGGCTGGCGCAGGAATCTTGACGAGTGCCGCAACGATGTTGAAGAAGCCGTCACGCTCACCCCAAATCAGGCTCGGCTTGAGGATCGTCCAGTCGAGGGATGAGGCGCGAACGAAGCCTTCGCCGCGCGCCTTGGAGCTGGCGTAGTGCAACTCTGGTCGCTCCTGCACGCCGAGCGCGCCGAGATGAATGAAGCGTGTGATGCCGGCAGCCTCAGCCGCCGCCACGATGGTGGCGGTGCCCACGGCGTTGACGCGCTCAAGGTCGGCGCCGTCGTTCCAGTCGCGTGGCAGTGCCACAAGGTGCACCACCGCATCGCAGCCGACCATCGCCGCGTCGAGCGACGCGCGATCGTTCACCGTTCCAATCCTGGTTTCCAGTTTTCCTGGGGAGGCGGCCACGCGCGCCAGAAGCGCAGTCGCACGTGCATCGCTGCGTACGAGTGCCGTCACGGAGTGTCCGGCGCTGAGGAGTGTTGGGAGCACGTGGCTCCCCACGAATCCCGTTGCACCGGTGAGAAAGACTCGCGCCATAAAACCTCCCTTTTTCCTTCAGGGACCCCTTCGGGTCACCGCTCTACTCTATGATGCGCCGATGTTTGACGCACTGCTCGCGGGTGTATTTGCAGGCTACGCAATCGCTGTCCCTGTTGGCGTGATCGCCGTACTCATCATTGAGACGGGGATGATGGGCGGCCTCCGCCGCGGTTTTGCCGCTGGTGCTGGTGCGGCGACGGTCGACCTGCTCTTCTGCTCGCTGGCGCTCGTGGTGGGGGGCCTCCTCAACCAGCTCCTCGCCGTCGCGCTCGTGCCGCTCCAGGTCCTCTCAGGTGGCATTCTGATCTCAATCGGAGTCCGCGGGCTCCTCTCGCTCCGCGCTTCAAGCACCAGGGCTGATGCCGCCACCGATCCGCGCGTGCGCGGGAGTGCGCGGGAGCTCTACCTGCGCTTCATCGCCCTCACCGCCATTAACCCCGCAACGATCCTCTACTTCTTGGCGCTCGCCATCGGGCTCCCGGGTCTCGGGAGTGACCCGATCAACGCCGTCGCCTTCACCCTTGGCGCCGCGGGGGCAAGCCTCTCGTGGCAACTCTTGTTGGGAGGGATTGGCGCGGCGGCGGGTCGCATTCTTCCAGAGCGCGCGGTCACCGCAACACGCATCGTTGGTCAGATGCTCATTATTGGATTCGGTACGAGCATTGCCGCAACGGCGCTGCGCAGCGTCGCTTAGCCGATCACCACGTTGCGCTCCGCAGCAAGGTCGCTGCGCAGCGGACGATCAATCAACACACGGATGCGATAGCGGAGCGACAGCTGCGCGCCATCAAACACGGGCGGTGCATCGCTCGGAATCTCAAACGTGATGAGGCTCCCCTTCGCGAGGTCGCTCGTTTGCAGCTCTGCGGCAGCAATGCGCACCGGCAGCGCCAACATTAGGTCGGCGTAGAGTTCCACGCGAGCGCCGCGTCCACCAGAGGCGCTCGGCCAACGAACGTTGACCTTCAAGGCACTGCCTGGTGCGATGGGCGGTGCTGGATCCACATCCATAGAGACCTCGCCCTCAGACCAAGCGGCCATCATTGCCGACGGTCCGAGCGACATCACGCCTGAGCGCAACAGGTCTGGATTTTGCGCGACGTCAATCACAGCGGCCACGCGCTCATCTGCACCTGCGGCGATATCCCACTCCACCTGGAGCGTCCACACCACCATGTAGGCACCGAGATGGAGGGAGGGTGGTCCGAGTCTTGGCGCGGGCGCAAGGATCTTGAGGTCGATCTCGTCGCCTGGGGCCAACGTTGCTGGCACCGCAATCTCCATCAGCGGCACATTGGCGATCTCGGTGGCGAGCACTTCGATCCAGGTTGTGGTGTGTTCCTGATCGCCGACCTTCTCGGTCAGCGATTGCGTGACCTCACGCACGAGGTGTCCCTTTACCGCAACGCGCGTCCCTCGCGCCTTGATCTCTTTGGTCGCGCGAACACGAAGGCGAGCATGAATCTCACCACCGACCAGGCTCCCAGGTGTCACCTCAATGGAGCCCGAGAGGGCATCGGTGCACGGGGTAAGGAGTTCCGCACCAGTAAGGAATGCGAGTGGGTGTGCGCCGTCGCGTGCCGCCAACGCTTCGCCGTTCAGGCGATCGAGTGGGGCGGGGAGCGACCCCGTCTTCCCTGCGTGGCGCTCCCGACCCGCGGCACGCCAGAGGTCGAGGAAGCTGTTAGCCACGTGCAGCTCCGCTCGCCGTCGCGGAAGCAAGGATGCCCGCCATCTCCGCCGCATCACGCGCAACCCAGGTTGGACGCTGCGCCTCGGGTAGGTCGCTGATCTGCACCGCACCAACGCCCGCGCCAACGCCCGTCATCA
>CAMAXG010000011.1 GCA_945862225.1 Thermoflexus hugenholtzii JAD2
GTGACGCCGCTGCCACACAATGGCTGCCGTCCTCCAAAGAAGCGCCGAGTCTAGGGGAGTAGAAGCATGGGTCGAGATACCGGACCAGTCTGCCGCCAGTGCCGTCGAGAGGGCGCGAAGCTCTTCTTGAAGGGCGCGCGCTGCTATACGAAGAAGTGCTCATTCGAGAAGCGCCCAACCCCTCCAGGCATGCACATGATGCGCCGCCGCAAGGTCGGTGACTACGGCCTCCAGCTTCGCGAGAAGCAGAAGATGCGCCGCGTCTATCGCATTGGTGAGACCCAGTTCCGCCGCCTCTTCGAGGCTGCTGAGCGCGGCACCGACGTGACGGGTGAGAACCTCCTTCGCCTCCTTGAGCTGCGATTCGACAACGTCGTCTACCGCCTCGGACTCGCCACCTCGCGCGACCAGGCACGCCAGTTGATTACGCACGGCCACCTATCGATCAACGGGCAGGCGGTCAACATTCCGTCGTATTCGTTGAAGCCAGGCGACGTCATTACGGTTCGCGAAGGTCGAGCCGACATCGGGCCATTCAAGGAGGCCGCAGGCTCCCTTGCAGGAAATGGCATGCAGGAGTGGCTCCGCGTGGATGCCACCAAGTTGACCGGTACGGTGGTCGCTGCTCCGCGGCGCGATCAGATGCCGGGCGACTTCAATGAACAACTCGTCGTCGAGTTCTACTCGCGGTAAGAGGGAGAGAGAACATGTCCGATGCACTGACCACCAAGATCGCCCCGCTCGAGGAGCTTGGCTCGTACGGCAAGTACGAGGCTGGCCCATTCGCGCCAGGCTACGGCGTCACCCTCGGCAACGCACTTCGCCGCGTCCTCCTCGGATCGCTGGAAGGTGCTGCAGTCACCGCCGTACAGATCGATGGCGTCATGCAGGAGTTCTCCTCGCTGCCAGGCGTTCGTGAGGACGTCGTGCAGATCCTCCTCAACGTTAAGAAGATTCGACTTCGCAGCTTCGCCAAGGAGCGCATCGAGCTGACCCTTTCAAAGAAGGGGGCAGGCCCGGTCACCGCTGGCGATATCAAGCCGAACGGCCAGATCGAGATCGTCAACCCAGAGTTGGTTCTTGCAACGCTTGACTCCGACAAGGCGGCCATCGAGGGCACCCTCGTCGTTGAGACCGGCGTTGGCTACGTCTCCTCGGACCGCGTTGATGCGGACCCTGAGGGCGAAGTGCGACCACGTGGCGTCATGAGCGTCGACGCGATCTTCACCCCAGTCCGCAAGGTCAACTTCACGGTTGAGAACACGCGCGTCGGCCAGGATGTCGATCGCGAGAAGCTCATCCTTGAGATCGAGACCGACGGCACCATTACGCCAGAGGCTGCGGTTCGCAAGGCTGCAGCAATCCTTGTCAGCCAGTTCACCGCCTTCTCCGGTCTCGGCGAAGCCCCAGTGGCAGCGCCAGCGGCAGAGGCCGGCGGCAACCTGCTTGACCTCTCCATTGAAGACCTCGACCTGCCAATGCGCGCCTACAACGCACTGAAGCGAGCGGGCATCCTCAAGGTTCGCCAGCTCCTCACCGCCCTTGATGGCGGCGAGATGGAGCTTCTCAAGTTGCGCAACTTCGGCCAGAAGAGCCTCAACGAGGTTCGCGAGAAGCTCGTTGAGCGCGGCTTCGATGTGCCGGAGAGCACGATCCCTGCCGACGCCATCTTCGATGAAGATGAGAGCGACGACGAAGAGGAGAAGGCCTAATGACTTCGCACGCGATTGGCGGACGTAAGCTCTCCCGCAAGCAGGGGCCCCGCCTCGCGCTGTACAAGAACTTGATCGTGTCGGTGCTGCGCTACGAGCGCATTCAGACGACTGAGGCCAAGGCCAAGGAGATTCGCCCGCAGGTTGAGCAGATCATTACGCTCGCCAAGAAGGGTGGCCTCTCGGCCCGACGCGCCGTGATTGCAGCCCTGCCGGAAGAGCCGCTTGTGGTTGAGAAGCTCTTTGATGAGATCGTTCCGAAGTATGCGAACCGCACGTCGGGCTACTGCCGCATCACCAAGATTGGCATTCGCCAGGGTGACTCGGCTCCGCTTGTGCAGCTTGAATTGATCTAGGAGGATCAGATGAACACGAAGACCTGGACACCTCGCGCCGCTGAAATCGAGCGCCGCTGGTTCGTGATCGATGCCGAGGGGCAGACCCTTGGTCGACTCGCGACGAAGGTGGCCTCAACGCTGATGGGGAAGGGGAAGCCAACCTTCGCTGACCACCTCGACTCAGGCGACTTCGTGATCGTGATCAACTCCGCGAAGCTGGTTGTCACCGGCGACCGACTCCTCTCGAAGAAGTACCACTCCCACTCCGGCCAGCCAGGCGGTTACCGCATGGAGGTCCTCGGCGACTTGCTCAAGCGCAAGCCGAATGAGGCGATCCGACGAGCCGTTAAGGGCATGCTCCCAAAGACGAAGCTCGGCAATGCGCAGATTCGTAAGTTGAAGGTCTATGCCGATGCGGATCATCCGCACGCTCCACAGAAGCCGGAGCCCCTCGCGTGAGCCCGAAGGAGAAGAGCGTGGCCAGTTTGCCGTACTACCAGGGAACCGGTCGACGCAAGACCTCCATCGCACGAGTTCGTCTCGTTGCTGGTGAGGGTCAGATTGTCATCAACGGACGCACCTACGAGCAGCACTTCGGTGGTGCCGTTCCGCAGTCCGAAGTCTTCGCACCATACCGAGTCACCGGCACCGAGGGTCGCTTCAACGCGATGGTGAAGGTTGAGGGTGGCGGAATCTCCGGCCAGGCTGGCGCAATCCGCCACGGCATTTCACGCGCACTCCTCTCCGCCGATCCAGAGGCGTATCGACTTCCGCTCCGACAGGCTGGGTTCCTGACGCGCGACCCGCGCGCCAAGGAGCGCAAGAAGTACGGTCTCCGACGCGCACGCAAGGCGAAGCAGTTCACCAAGCGCTGATCTAGCGCAAGGAACACCGTGACCACGGTTCGCTTCGGCACCGATGGGATCCGCGGGATCGCTGGCGAGACACTTACCGTTGAGCTAGCTGCCGCGCTCGGCTTCGCCCTGATGCAGCAGCACCCGGCAGGACTGGTGCTCATCGGCCGAGACACTCGACCGAGCGGACCCACGCTTGCTGACGCGCTTGCCGGCGCCATTGAGGCACATGGCGGCACTGTCATTGATGTCGGCATTATTCCAACGCCAGGACTCGCCTCACTCGTTGCGGGTGAGCCACGCGCCGCTTGCGGCGTGGTCGTCACCGCTTCGCACAACCCGGTGGAGTACAACGGCCTAAAGGTACTCGCACGTGATGGGCGAAAGATTCCTGATGCACAGGAGCGAGCGCTTGAGTCGGCAATGGAAGGCGCTCTGGCAGGAGGCGTGCAGGTGGCGGCCCCATCAGCGTCAGACGCAGCTGAGGCCGAGGAGTATCGGGGGCGCTATGCGCGGTCCCTGGCAGCGCTTGCGCAAACTGTGAGTGCCGCCGGACTACGCGTGGTGGTTGATGCAGCGCATGGTGCAGCCTCGCCGTTTGCCGTTGCAGCACTCGAAGCCACTGGCGCCACGGTCCTGCCATTTGCGATGGGTGATGGTGTGATCAATGATGGCGTTGGCGCTACCGACCCCGCGGCACTCGGCGAGCAGGTGCGCGCGCATGGCGCCGACCTCGGCATTGCGCTTGATGGCGATGCTGATCGCTGCGTCGTTGTTGATGCGGGCGGGCGAACCATTGATGGTGACGTATTAATTGCCCTCATTGCGCTGGATCGGAAGGGGCGAGGAGTCGCCGGATCTGACCGTGCCGTCGCCACGGTGCTGACCAATAGCGGCGTGGAGCGCCACCTTGCGGCCCACGGGATCACCCTTGAGCGCACTCCCGTCGGCGACCGACATATTGCCGAACGGCTCGCCGCTGGCCAGGGTGGCTTCGGTGGCGAGAAGAGTGGTCACCTCCTCTTCACAGAGCTCTCGCCGACGGGTGACGGTCTCCTCAGTGCGATCACCGTGCTCGGACTGGTCGCCCGTGCGGGGATCCCGGTCGGGGCGATGGCCGATGCCGTCCCCCTCGATCCGCAGATCCAGCGCACGGTGCCGGTGCCCCCAGGGGAGGGGGAGCGGCTCCTCGCAGAGCCGGAACTGCAGACAGCCATCCGTGAGGCGGAGGCGGCCCTTGCACAGACAGGCGGGCGCGTCCTTGTGCGCCTCTCTGGGACGGAGCCCCTGCTCCGCGTGATGGGCGAAGGCCCAGATCACACGGCGGTCAGCGCCGCTGTTGAGCGCCTGCTGGAGGTTGCCGCGAGCCTCGTACGCGGGCGGTAGACTACCGCTATGTGCGGGATCGTCGGCTACATCGGCTCACGCGACGTCTCGACGACGTTGATCGAGGGGCTGCGCCTCCTTGAGTACCGCGGCTATGACTCCGCGGGAATTGCCGTTGCGGCTACGGGGGGCGAGATCTCCATGCGCAAGCGTGCGGGCCGCCTCGCCAATCTCGAAGGTGTCCTTGGCGAACTGCCAACCGGTTCAGTTGCTGGGATCGCCCACACGCGGTGGGCCACCCATGGTGCGCCAACCGACCTGAACGCCCATCCCCACATGGATGAGCACGGTGAGATCGCCATCATTCACAACGGGATCATTGAGAACTACGCCGAACTGCAGCGTGAGCTGGCAGGGAAGGGGCATACCCTTTCGAGTGACGTCGACACCGAGGTGATCGCCCACCTGATTGA
Source organism: Thermoflexus hugenholtzii JAD2 (assembly GCA_945862225.1). GTDB lineage: Bacteria > Chloroflexota > Limnocylindria > Limnocylindrales > Limnocylindraceae > Limnocylindrus. Next base: position 4,704 of record CAMAXG010000011.1, read on the forward strand.
AGATGCCTACCAGGGCGACATTCGCCTCGCGGTTGCCGCTGTTCTTCCTCGGCTGCACGGGCAGTGGGCACTCGTGGTGATGCATCGCGCCGAGCCAGGCCGCATCATCGCTGCACGTCGTGAAGCGCCGCTTGCCGTAGGGCTCGGCGAAGGGGAGCAGTTCCTCGCCTCCGATCCCGTCGCCATCCTTGAGCACACCAACAAGATCATCTTCTTGCGCGATGGCGACCTTGCCGACCTTCAGCGAGGCGGAATCACCCTCTACGACGCTGCTGGTGCGAAGTTCGCCCCAAAGGTTGAGACGATTACCTGGGATGGTGCCGCGGCGCGCAAGGAGGGGTACGACCATTTCATGCGCAAGGAGATGGACGAGCAGCCTCGTGCCCTCTCTGCCGCCATGCTCGGGCGAGTTTCGGTTGATGGGGTGGCAATCAGTGAGCTTGATGCGATCGCACCCGCACTTGCTGCAGCGCGGTCCATTGAGATCGTTGCTTGCGGATCTGCATACTATGCGTCACTCACCGCGGCCAAGCTCGCTGAGCGTCTCTTGCGCGTGCCAGTGCGTGTGACCGTCGCGAGCGAGTTCCGATACGATCCGCCGGCGCTTGGCCCGGCCAACTTGGTCATCGCTGTCTCCCAGTCAGGAGAAACTGCCGACACACTCGGTGCCGTGCGAACTGCGAAGGCTGCTGGTGCGACGGTGCTGGCCATCGTGAACGCAGCGGGCTCTTCGCTGACGCGCGAGGCTGATGCAGTGGTCCTGCTCCAAGCCGGCACAGAGATTTCGGTCGCTGCAACGAAGAGTTACACCTCGCAGGCGCTCGTTACGTTGCTCGTCACGCTCGACCTAGCTCGACGCGCAGGCGTGCTATCGCCAGAGCAGCTGCGTTCCTGGTCTACCGAGCTGCTTACGATCCCTGCAATGGCTTCAGCTGCACTCGACTCTTCAGACGCACTTCCAGCGATTGCGAAGAAATACTTCAGCGCAAGTGGCTTCATGTTCGTCAGCCGCGGCGCAGGAATCGCCACCGCCTTCGAAGGAGCACTCAAGCTCAAGGAGCTGGCGTACATCCACGCCGAGGGGATCGCCGCTGGTGAGATGAAGCACGGGCCGATCAGCCTCCTCGGTGAGGATCATCCGGTGGTGGCGGTCGTACTGAACTCTCCAGTTCTTCCGAAGCTCGTCAGCAACCTGATGGAGTCGCGCGCACGATCCGCGCCAGTGATTGCGATCGTCTCTGGCGTTGATGATTGGTCAAGTTTCGCTACGGATGCCGTGGTGATCCCTGCCGCGCGACCTGAGATTGCTGCGCTCATCGCAACCATTCCGCTGCAGCGCTTCTCCTATGAGATGGCACTCCTCGCCGGGGCCGATATTGATCAACCGAAGAATCTCGCGAAGTCCGTCACCGTCGAGTGATGGACGGGGGAGAGCACGCGACGAGCACGCCGGAGATCGGCATCGACATCATTCGCGTGGACCGGATTGCGAAGGTCTTGCAGCGACATCCAGAACGATTCGAGCTGCGGGTACTGACTGCCGCCGAACGCTCGTACGTTCGTGGTCGCCCCGAGACGATGGCTGGGCGCTGGGCCGCAAAGGAGGCTGTCTCAAAGGTGCTCGGCCTCGGCGTGCGCGGTATTGGCTGGCAGGAGATTGAAGTAGAACGTCTGCCAACCGGGCAGCCCTCGGTTCGCCTCCACGACCGCGCCGCGGCGCGTGCAACCCAGCTTGGCATCCAGCACGTCGCTCTCTCCATTAGCCACGAGCGCGAATATGCGATTGCGATCGCGTATGCCGTGCGCACCGCTGGCGGCCGCTACCTCTTTCCGCCGCAGATCGGCGAAGACCTCGATGCGGCCGAGACGGCCCTCCTCGCACGAATCGAGCGTATAAAAGCGCTTCGGCGCGAGGAGCTGGCCCTTCTGGCGGAGCCGGCAGGGAAGCCTCAGGCATGAGCGGGCTCCCCGAACGTATCCAGGAGGCGGGCCTACCAGCGCTCGGGCGTGATGCTTGGGTAGAGGTTCGGCTTGATGCGATCGCAACGAATGTCAGGGCCCTCAAGGGGAAGCTCCCGGCTGGTGGCCATCTCGATGTGGTGCTGAAGGCCGACGCGTACGGCCTTGGTGCTGTGCCTGTGGCACGTGCTGCATTTGAGGCTGGCGCGCGAGCGGTACTTGTTGCCACATTTGATGAGGCGCAAGAGCTGCGCGATGCCGGGATCACTGGCCCTGTTCGCGCACTCTGGCGCGTTGCCCCCGCCCATCTGCGGGACGCCGCAGAAATGGGGATTGGCGTCACCGCATCATCACCAGCCGTGGTGCGCGAGCTGATGAGTGCCGATCTCTCTGGGCTCGCCCCACTGAGCGTTGACATTGAGGTAGATACCGGACTCGGTCGCGATGGCATCTTGCCAGGTGATCTCGCCACACAGATCGCTGCGCTACGCAGCAACCCGAACATTCAACTGCGAAGCATCTGGAGCCATCTCAGCGCAGCGGAGAACATTGAGCGATCCCGTCTGCAGGAGGTGGTCCTTGAACAGGCTGCAGTGCTGGCGCCCGAGCTTGAGGCGCACCTTGTCGGATCGGGAGGGTTGCTCACCATCGGCGATACGCAGCAGGTTGCGCGTGTTGGCATTGCGCTCTTCGGCGTTGTGCCGAACGCACTGCGGCCAACGATGACCGCCGCGACAATCGGTATCAAGCGGGTATACGGGCTCGCCGCTCGTCCGGTGCGAATCGCCACACTCCCCGTTGGCCATGGCGTGGGATACGGCCCTGCATTCACGGCTGAGCGCGAATCCAGAATCATCACCCTGCCGATTGGATATGCGGATGGCATCTCGTATCACGAGCGCGGAGTTGCCGAGGTCTTGGTGCGTGGGGTGCGTCTCCCCGTCGTCGGCACCATCGCCATGGACTCAATCACCATTGATGCTACAGATCACCCAGCCACAGACCTCACCGAACGTGATGAGGTGGTGTTCATCGGCGATTCTGGTACTGACCTCATTGAGCCTGTCGACGTCGCAAAGCGCCGAAAGACGATCACCAATGAGGTGTCAACGAGTTTCACAAGTCGGCTTGCGCGGGTGTACACGGTAAACGGTGAGCCTGTGGCGCTGCGCGATCTGCGCGGGTACCACTATGTGAGCCAGCAATGACGCGCTCGTCGTATCTCTTGGTTCGCGATGATCTTGATCGCAGCTTTTACGCGCTGATGTCGGATGCCGAGCCCACGCGGTTGCTGAGTAGCATCACGCTGCCCACGGGAGCCAAAGGCGACGCCATCGCGGAGATGCTGCAGAGTGTTGCTGGGATTGAGCAGAGCGGCGCGATCTCCACCACGTTGCGCGGTGATCCAAGCGCTCTCGGGCGTGCGGCAAGCCGCTTGGCAGAGGCGCTCGGCGTGCCCGTGCAGATTCTTGACATCGCCCATGACGCTGGTAGAGCAGCCTGGGCCGCGCCAGGCGCTGCTGGGGAGCTCGTAACGATTCCCGAGGCCGCGCTAATCCCTGCAGATGCGTCGGAGCGTCGTCGCCGTTGCGATGCGGTCTTGCGCGCAATTGGAGAGCGTGATCGGGCCGCTGTTGCTGATCGACTCGGGGATATTGCAGATCGGCCAATGTCCGGTCGCGATGATGCGGGCGACCAGATTCGCGCCGCCGCCTGCGTTGATGCAATCCGTTCGGTTGCGGAGCGGTGGATTGAACCAAGCCCGTCGATGAGCGGGTTGGTGCTTATCGCAACGGGTCAGCTCGCGGACTACCTCTCTTCGGGTGTCGTGCCACTGGCGGCATTGTCGCCCCTGGTACCGCTTGGGCGCACAACGGTGCTGCTCGACCGCGCTGGCGTCGTCGCGGCGCTCGGCACTGAGCAGCTCAACGAAACAACTGGGGCCGAGTTGGCCCGCGCGACCGCGGAACAGTTGCTCACCCCCGCTGGCGATCTCCTGGTCGTTGCGGATCATCCTGGCGCAGCGGTACTCATTCGAGCTGGCGCGGAGGAGCATGCGTTGCTTTCCGATGGAGTATTAGAGTTTGACGTTTCTGCGGGGGAGACCGCCGACATCGAGGTCGAAACTGAGGGGCAGCACGTTCTGGCCGCGCTACACGGCGGCCTCGCCGGGATCTGCGTGGTGCGTGGAACCCCACCGGATGACGTTGTGCATACGCCAGTGGTTGCGAGGCCAGCACGCGTACTCCCGATTGCGGCACCGTTGGAGCTCCTGCCACGCTCGGCGAGCGCGACGGGCGGCCTCGGCGGTCGCCTGCTGCTTGGCGACGAGGTGGAGGGGAGTCTCTACTTCTCAGCGACAGAGCCGGATAGTCGCGGGTGGGCCGCGGCGCACGCGGCGGGGATCCTGGCAGTTGTCTCGGTATCTCCTGAGACCGTGTTGCGTGCCCGTGCTGTTGGAATTCGCGGGCTTGTGGTGGGGAGCCTGAGTGATGGCGAACGCGAGGCACTTAGCGCCTCCATCGATCGACGAGTTGCCGCAGGGGTCGCCCCCGCGCCATTTGGTCTCTTGATCCTGGGCGGGCGCCGCGAGAGCGACGAGTGGGCCGCCGAGCTCGGGAAGGCGCTTGCGGCGCTGCACAACAGCGAAGTTCGACTTGAGCGGCACCCCGCAGGCCTCACCACCTCTGCAACAGGTGGCGCCGTGGAGCCTCGTGGCGTGGACACCGTTGTGATCGGTGGCCCGCGAGCGGGCTCGTATGGCACATGGCGCGGCCTAGCCGATGCGCAACCATCAGATCCACAGGGTGCCGTCGAGATCAACGGTGATCTTGTCGTGCTCCCCCTTGGTGACCTACAGCGCCTTACCGCGTGAGCGTCGTCACCATTCCGCTCGGTAGCCTTGCAGCAACGACCGCGCTCGGCGCGGCGATTGGTGCCTCACTTCGGCCAGGTGATCGAGTCCTTCTCTCCGGCGATCTCGGGAGCGGAAAGACAACGCTCGCTCGCGCCATCGGGGTCGCACTGCATGCAGAGCCAGAGTTGACCTCGCCAACGTTCATCCTCATTGCGGAGCATCGCGGCGATCTGCCGATCTGGCATGTGGATGCGTATCGACTCCCTCCAGGAAGCGATGCCTTGCGCGCTGGGATCATTGATGAGCGGCAGCAGCACGGCGTCACGCTCATCGAATGGCCTGAGCACCTCGAAGGACTTGGAGCAGAGGGGTCCGGCGTGTTGGGTATTCACCTTGCGACAACCGCCGATGAGGGCACACGTTCCGCCACGATTCGCGGAGCCCGAGCCGAGCTCCTCGCAGCCCTCGATACTGCGCTCGGCACGAGCGGGAGCACCCGTGGGTAGTCCACGTACGCTGGTGCTCGACGGTTCTCTCGGCTTTTGTATCGTCGCGATTGTTGAGGAGCGTGACGGCCTCCCTGTGTGCGTTGCAGAAGATCAGCTCTATGACCGACCACTCCTGCAGCGCATTACCAATCTGATTCCGAATCAAGTTGAACGAACCATGCTCACTGAAGTTGTTGTGGGGACGGGCCCTGGTAGCTACAGTGGCGTTCGTATTGCCGCGTCAGCGGCGGTCGGAATCGCCGCAGGACTAGCACTCCCGTTACGAGAGAGCGCCTCAGATCAGGCCCTCTGGCAGGCGGCACAACGATCGTTCTCTATTCCACTCGGAACTCGCGAATCGCTTGAGGTGTTGGAGAGCGGTGCGCTCGTCGTCCCTCGGGAGACTGCCTCGCTGCACCTCTCACAAGAGGAGAGCCGAGGAGTCGCCGCATGTGCGCTCGCCCGTGCCGCTGGACCTGCAGTTGCGCACATCACCCTGCGCTACCCGGCCCCTGCGCGAGGAAGTGAGGGCCAATGATGCGTGCACTCGTGCTCGCGCCACTCACCGTTGCTGACCTTGGTGAGGTCGCGGTCATTGAGAACGTCTCGTTTACGGCACCGTGGCCCACGAGCGCGTACACGACCGAACTCACAACCAATCGTTTAGCACGCTACGTGGGAGCACGTATCAACGGCACGCTCGTTGGCTTTGGTGGCATCTGGCTGATGGTCGACGAAGCACACGTCACGACGATGGCGGTACTACCTGCGAATCGCCGGACTGGCGTCGCGACGGCGCTGCTCCTTGAGCTCCTCCAGGAGGCGCGCCGAGGTGGGGCGCGCGTGGCAACGCTGGATGTGCGAGTTTCCAATAGTGACGCTCAGCGACTCTATCGAGCATTCGGCTTTGCTGAAGTGGGCCGACGCATTCGCTACTACGACGATAATGGCGAAGATGCGCTGGTGATGACGACCGCGGAGCTCGAGAGCCCGACGCAGCTGGCAATCGAAGCGGCGCTGCGCACTCGCGTTGAGGAGGGTTTCGCCCGTGCGTGAGCGACTTCTCCTAGCGATTGAGTCGAGCTGCGATGAGAGTGCGGTGGCACTCGTACGCGGCGGTCGTGAGGTGCTCGCCGAACGCGTTGCGAGCCAAACGTCGATCCATGCACCATTTGGCGGCGTGATTCCAGAGGTGGCGGCGCGCGCCCACCACGAGTGGCTGCCCCGCCTCCTCAACGAGGTGCTGCAGGAGGCTGAAGGTCTCGGGATTGCCGGCGAGATCGAGGGGGTGGCGCTCACGACCGGCCCCGGCCTTGTTGGGTCACTCCTTGTCGGTGCCGGCATTGGCAGCGCTTGGGCGTGGGCACGTGGCCTCCCCGTGCTCCCCGTGAACCACCTCGAGGGGCACCTCCGCGCTGCATGGCTACGCGAGTCGGCAGGCGCTGAGGCGCCGACGCTCCCAGCGATCGGGCTTGTGGTCTCTGGCGGACACACGTTGCTGGTGCGCATTGAGCGTGATGGAGCCATCGCGCGCCTTGGCGGCACGATTGACGACGCGGCGGGTGAAGCCTTCGACAAGATCGCACGCCTCCTCGGCGCCCCGTATCCCGGAGGGGCGGCGCTCTCCGCACTCGCCGCACAGGCACCACGCGGTGCTCGGATCACACCACTGCCGATTGCAAAGACCGAGGGGCCGTACGACTTCTCGTTTAGTGGGGTCAAGACGGCGGCGATTCGCCAGGCGCTTGTCGCAAGTGGGCTGACCGATCGCAGTCCAGCTCGCGCCGCCACGCTCACCCGGCAATTCGCTGAGCACCCGCTCTCTGCAGAGGCGGCGATAACGATCGCCGCAGCAACGGAGCAGGCCATCGTTGGCGCACTGCGCGCTGGTGTGCAGCGCGCCTTGCGTGCTAACCCAGACTGCTCACTCATCGTTGGTGGGGGAGTGGCGGCCAACGGGCCACTGCGTACGGCACTTGCCAGCGTGGCAACCGAAGAGCGCCGCGCGCTCGTCGTGCCGCCGTTGAAGTGGTGCACCGACAACGCTGCAATGATCGGCGCCGCTGGAGATGCACTGCTGCGCGACGAACGAGGGGCCTATCAGGAGCCAAGCGCGGGCCTTGAGGTTCATGCGCAGTGGCGAATCGGCGCGGCGGTGCCTGCATGAGCCCGAAGTATCGCCAGGCACCGAGCCGCGGACGTGTTGACGGCCATGCCGCCAAGAAGCGCCTCAGCCAGAACTTCTTGCACGATCTCAATGTTCGGGATCGCATCGTGCAGGCCGGTGCGCCAACCGTAGGCGAGCTCGTCCTTGAAATCGGCCCAGGTCTCGGATTCTTAACCGAGGCACTCCTTGCGAGCGGTGCAAAGGTCGTCGCCGTTGAGCTTGACTCTGACCTCATTCCGCGTCTGGAGCATAAGTTTGCCGCGCAGATTAGTGCGGGGCAGTTAACCCTCATTCACGGTGATGCGCTCACCGTTGATTTGGAGTCACTCGCACCAGCCAGTGGAAGTTGGCGTGTGATTGCGAATATCCCGTATCACGTTACAAGCCCACTGCTGCATCGACTGCTCCTCCTCGCTGTGCCACCGGCGCGCATCGTCTTGCTGGTGCAGTTGGAGGTCGCGGAGCGCGTCGCGGCCGCGCCGGGCGACTGGTCGTATCTCACCGCATTTGTGCAGGCGCGAACAGCGGCCTCCGTCGTTGTGCGGGTGCCACGGGAGGCGTTTGATCCCGTGCCTGGAGTCGACTCTGCGATCTTGCTGCTTGAGCATCGGACAGGCGCTGATGCATTCACCCTGAGCCCGCACGACGAGGAGCGTCTGTGGCGCCTTGTGCAGGCAGGGTTCCGTGAACGACGGAAGAAGCTGCGCAATGCACTCCCTCGGGCACTGCCAATTCTTGAGAGCGACATCATCGCGGCGCTCGGGCGTGCAAACCTAAGCCCCGACCAGCGCGCGCAGACGCTCTCGGTGCAGGACTGGATTGCTCTCTTGGCTGAGTTGCCGGAGCTCGACGCAGGTGTGCCGACGAACGCTGCGCGCGCGGCAGTCGCTCGCAGAAGCACCAGCGGAGGATCGGATGTGCGCGAGCGGAACACGACACGTTCGCACCCAGCAGCGGATCCAACGATTGAGATCGTCGCGCACGGCAAGATCAATTTGACGCTTGCCGTTGTCGGTAAGCGATCTGATGGGTACCACGAGCTCCACTCCGTGGTGGCACAGTTTGAGGCGGGGGACCGGCTCTATTTGCGCCAAGCAGCCGACGGCGTCGATTCGATTCGGCTTGCTGGCATGCCGCTCCATCTTGAAGGTGAGAATCTCTGCGCCGTGGCGCTCACGGCGCTGCGCCGCGTCTGCGAGGTGCCACCGGTGGAGATCGTGCTCGAGAAACGTCTCCCTGTTGCCGCTGGGCTGGGGGGCGGCTCAAGCGATGCGGCGGCAACGCTGCTCGGTGTAATTGAGCTGTTTGACCTGGACGTTGATGACGAAACCCTGCACGCCGTCGCAGCAGAAGTGGGCTCAGACGTTCCACTCTTCCTTGTTGATTCACCTGCACTCATGGAGGGGCGTGGTGAGTCGGTGACCCCGCTCGCCCCCTGGAGCGGCGAGCCCCTGGGGCTCCTGTTGATTACTGCAGGTCTGCCGCTCCGCACCCCAGAGGTGTTTGCCGCTTTCGCCGCGGGGCTTCGCGGCTCGGCGCAGGGGGCGGCCCTGGTCAGCTCCCAGCACCTTGCGGCGGAACTCACGGTCGGCATGAGCGGGGAGGGGCTCCTGCAGCGGGCTGCCGCCTTGGCATCGGCGAACGACCTCCTCGCCCCCGCCCGGGCGGTTGCGCCGTGGCTCCGCCCCTTCGATCACGCCCTTCGCCGCCTCCTTGATCGCCCCCTCTCCCTCTCAGGTTCGGGGCCAACCCTCTTCCTCCTCTATCCTTCCCAGCGAGAGGCAGAGGAGGGGGCAACCCTAATCGCCAATGCCCTCGCGAGCGGGGAGCTCGTGGCGCCTGAAGGCCTCACGCCTTCCGTGATCGCAACGAGACTAATTGCGCCGGGATCTGGCGAAAGGGGAGCAGCGTGAAGCGTTCGATTACTGGGGCGGGGATTCCTGCCGCTATCGGACCATACAGCCCAGCTATTGCCGTGGGCGACGAACTGTACTGCTCGGGGCAGCTCGGACTCCATCCTGAAACTGGCGCACTCGCCGAAGGCGTTGCTGCACAGGCAGAGCAGGCGGTGATCAACCTGGGTGCCCTCTTGTCCGCCGCAGGCTATGGCTACAACGACATCGTCAAGACGACCATCTTCCTTGTTGACCTTGCCGACTTCGCTACGGTCAACGAGATCTACGGTCGGGCGTTCACGCAGCCGTACCCTGCACGCTCAACGATTCAAGTTGCAGCGTTGCCGAAGGGTGGCTTGGTAGAGATCGAAGCGATCGCTAAGCGAGGCGGCGCCACAGGATGAACCCGTCAAGTCGCGGGCCGGAGCGCCTTGAGGGCGTGACGGCCATCATCCTTGCCGCTGGAGTGGGATCGCGAATGCAATCCCAGGTCCCTAAGGTGCTGCACCACTTGCTCGGCCGACCAATGGCCGGCTGGGTCGTGGCGGCTGCCGCCGACGCGTTCACCGCGAAATCTGTCGTTGTGCTCTCGCCTGCCACCGCAGCGCTCGCGGAACTACTGGGCGGCGACGTCGTGATCGCCGAGCAGCCGAAGCCGCTTGGCACCGCTGATGCTGTCCGCTGCGCGCTCGCAGCACTGCCAGCCTCAGCCAAGGAGCTTCTCATCGCCTGCGGCGATACGCCGCTGATCACCGCCGCGTTGATGCGTGAGGTGGTTTCGGCGCGTCGTGAGACGAACGCTCCGATTGCGTTGGCCGCCTTTGATGCCGACGACCCTACGGGCTACGGACGGGTCATTGAGTCAAACGACGGTTCAGCGGAGTGCGTAATTGAAGAGCGTGACGCCAGCGAAGAGCAGCGTGCCATCGGCACCGTTAACGCTGGCCTCTACGCCGTTGACCGAGCCTGGCTAACCGAGGCACTCGGTGCAATCACGCCATCGAAGGCGAGCGGCGAGCTCTATCTCACCGATCTAATCGCCGCGGCACACGCTGCAGGTACTCCGGCGCCAATCGTCTACGGCCCAGAGATTGAGCTTGAGGGAGTGAACGACCGCCACCAGTTCGCTGATGTCGCGGCCGCGCTTCGCGAGCGCATCAACGAGGGGCATCTTGATCGCGGCGTGGCGCTGATTGACCCAACGACTGCGTGGATTGACGTGCAGGTTGAGATTGCTGCGGATGCGGTGATTGAACCTGGCGTCACCCTTGTTGGGACAACGAGCATTGGCGCAAGAACTCGAATCGGGAGCGGCTCGCGGATTGAGGCGACAGCGATCGGCGAAGACTGCACTGTTCGCTCCTCAGCGATCGAGGGCTCAACCATTGCGTCGCACGTTGATGTTGGGCCGTTCGCGCACATTCGACCAGGGTGCACTATTGCGTCGAACTGTCACGTCGGGAACTTCGCTGAGCTGAAGGTTACGAGCCTTGCAGCGGGCGCCAAGGTCGGCCACCACTCGTATCTGGGCGACGCCGAGGTGGGGGAGCGTGCCAACATCGGCGCGGGCACCATCACGGCGAACTACAACGGCGTGAAGAAGCTCAAGACGCTAATCGGCGCGGACGCCTTCACTGGCGTTGGGACACTGATTGTGGCGCCGGCGGGTATCGGTATCGGCGCCAAGACAGGGGCAGGCACGGTCGTGCTTGCGGACATCCCTGATGGCTGTACGGCGGTCGGCGTTCCGGCTCGCATCATTCGGGAGGCGTAACGATGCTCGGCACTGACATTCTGATCATTCTGCTTCTCATCCTCATCAACGGATTCTTCGTTGGTGCCGAAATTGCCTTTGTCTCTGTTCGCCGCACTCGCCTTGACGAGCTCGCGGAAGCGGGCGATCGCCGCGCCAAGCGTGCCCAGAAGCTCATGCGTGATCCAGGACGCTTCCTTGCGGTGATCCAGGTTGCGATCACCTTCCTCGGGGCACTCGCCTCCGCCGTTGCCGCCGTAAGCATCGTGACCGTTGTCGCTGAGCCGCTGCGCGGGATCGCACTGATCGCTGACCAGGCGGACACGATTGCCCTGCTCCTTGTCACCTTCATCGTCTCTGTGGTCTCCATCGTGCTCGGCGAGTTGATCCCGAAGGGGTTTGCCCTCGCGAATCCCGACCGCATCGCGCTCACCGTCTCGGGGCCGATCACCCTCTTTGCCAAGATCGTCAGCCCGCTGGTTGCCGTGCTCGTCCTCCTCACCAAGATCATCTCGAAGCCGTTCGGCATTGACCCAACGCGTACCCCAGAGCTCTCCGCCGCAGAGATCCGCCTGATCGTGGAGCAGGGGAGCCAGCAGGGAGTTCTTGAAGCCGAAGAGGAGCAGATGATCAGCGCCGTCATGTCGCTGAGCGACTCCAAGCTGCATGAGGTGATGGTGCCGCGCATTGACATCGTGGCGATCGATCAGGAGGCAAGCTTTGACGACGCCGTGACCCTAGTGCTGACTGAGGGGCATAGTCGTACGCCGCTCTACAAGGAGTCGGTCGACCATATCGTCGGCATTCTCTACGCGAAGGACCTGCTGCGCATCATTGCCGCGGGCGGCCCACGACCACGGCTGCGCGACATCATGCGCCCGGCGCTCTTCGTTCCTGAGTCGCAGGCGGTTGACGATTTGCTCAACGAACTCCAGCGGCGCCGTGTGCACATGGCGATCGTGCTTGACGAGTACGGCGGCACCGCGGGCCTCGTAACGATTGAGGACCTTCTCGAAGAGATCGTCGGTGAGATTCAGGACGAGTTCGATGAAGAGGAGCCGATGAAGGTGATCGTCCGCGAGGGTGAGGCGATCCTCGATGGCCGCGCAGACATTGACGAGATGGGTGAACTTGTTGATCCAGCGCTAGAGCTCGAAGATGATGAGGAGTACGACACCGTGGGCGGATTCGTCTATCACCGCATTGGCCGCGTCCCCGTTGTGGGCGATACGGTGGCGGTGGACCCATTCAAAATCACGGTGATCAAGGTCATAGGACGCCGCGTCGGCAAGGTGCGCGTGACCTGGGATGCTGGGGCCTCAAAGCCCGTCGCCGATTAGGCGGAGATCACCCGGTCAATAATCTCTTCCAGCTTCGCAACGGCGCGCGGATTTAACTGCGACAGGCTGCGAATCTCGCTGATTGCTTTCGCACGCCACTCCTGAGCCTTCATGCGGGTGTATTCACGCGATCCGGTGCGCTCAAGGACCGCCAAACCGGCGGCGACAGATTCAGCACCTGGGCTCGCTTCGGCGTAGAGGTTCGTCAGCACGGCACGGTCGGCGGGGCTGGCCTGCTCCATGGCATGAAGAACGGGAAGCGTCTTCTTGTGGCGGGCGAGATCGGAGGCCTCTTTCCCGGTGGCCGCCTCATCGCCCCAGATACCGAGAAGGTCGTCGTTGATTTGGAAGGCGAGCCCGAGCGCCCAACCAAAGTTTCGGAAGCGGCGGATGACCTCTTCATCGTCACTCGCGAGGATCGCACCAGACTCGACGGATCCGGAGATGAGGGCGGCGGTCTTTCGGCCGATCATCTCAAAGTAGTGCTCGACGCTCTGCATCTCTGTGCGTGCACTCGCGGCGATATCAATGAACTGCCCCTCGCAGAGGCGAAGACACGTTTCGTCGTAGAGCTTCATCAGGCGGATCACCTTAGTGTCAGAGAAGCCGATGGTGGTGAGGTGGTGGAGCGCTACGCGGCTGATCGTGAAGAGTGCGTCGCCAGTGTTGATCGCCTGAGGGACGCCGTCACGAACCCAGAGGGTTGGCCGGCCACGTCGCTCCGCGTCACCATCTTCGATGTCGTCGTGAACCAGCGAGAAGTTGTGTCCGAGCTCGACGGCGGCGGCGCCAGGGAGTGCGCGATCCCAGTCTGGTGAGATGGAGGCGTAGGCGAGGAGGCCAAGGAGGGGGCGCATGCGCTTTCCCGGTCGCGCGGCGGGATCGGCGTAGCCCAAGTGATAGCGAATCTGTTCGTACATGGGGGCCGTAATCGGCTCCTCCCATTCGGCGAGCAGTGCAAGGATGGTGCGATCGGTTGCCGCAACCAGTTCGTCGAGGTTCAGGCTCAGCAGGTCTCCCGCCGCCCCTTGCTGCTGCTCGCTCACGCGTCCCCCTTACCTCTTGCCCGGCGCGTTTGAACGCGGCGCGGTTGTGGGTCAATGCTACCCTGCGCATCATGCCTGCACGTCAAAGCACTACGTCGCTGGCCGTCGTCACCTCCCGCTTTCGCCTCGGAGAAGCCGATCGCGTGCTCACCCTCCTCTCCGCGACACGCGGTAAGTTCAAGGCGATCGCCAAGGGGGTCCGCAAGCCGACCAGCCGCCTCGGCGGCGGGGTGGAGCCCTTCGCCGAGCTAGACCTCGCCCTCATCACGGGGCGGACCTTCGACACGGTGACCCAGGTTCGCAGCGTTCGAGTCTGGCTCGGCCTGCGTAGTCGACTCGGCAGTGCGGCAGTCGCCTGGTATGTCGCAGAGTTGGTCGAGCGTGGCACCAGCGATGAGCAGCCTGAACCCGAACTCTATGAGCTGCTCCTGCGCGCCTGGGATCTACTGGAGTCCGGCGCACCCGATGCGCTCGTGGCGCGCTGGGCTGAGCTCGCACTCCTTGACGCCGCTGGGCAGGGCCCAGAGCTCGACGTCTGCCTTGAGTGCGGCAGGGCGCCCGTTGCTGGTGAGGCCCTCCGCTGGGATGAGGAGGGGGCGGGTATCCGCTGCGCATCTCATGCGCTTGGAGGAACGTTCTCTAGCGATGCCTTACGGCTGATGCGAGCGCTGCGACGGTTCGCACCAGAGGAGCTCGTATCGCTCACGCTGCCACCTGCGCCACAGCGCGAGGTGAGCTGGGCACTGCGCGGCGCGGTGCATCTCCTCTTTGGAGCGGAGCCGAAGAGCCGCAGCTTCATGGACGAGGTCCTGGCACCATGAGCGGTATGGAGCTGCTCCTTATTGCAATTGGTGGCGCATTTGGTGCTGTTGCGCGCGCACTGATCGATCAGGCCGCAGCTCGCGCCGGTTGGTTGGCGGAATACGGCACCCTGACGATCAATCTCGTCGGCTCGCTGCTTGCTGGCCTCATCGTGGTGCTCATCGTCGAGCGCTCCATGGTTCCGTCGGAACTGCGCCCACTTCTTATCACGGGGCTCCTCGGTGGCTTCACAACCTTCTCCGCGCTCTCCCTACAGCTCTCACGCCTAATGGCGGCAGGAGATGCGGTGGGTGCGGCGACCTACGCGGTCGGCTCGGTGGTGCTCGGTGCTCTGTGCGCCCTCATTGGCGCAGCGATCGGACGTGCGCTGTAGATTGCGGTCCAGCCGCGCGGCGAAAGGACTGGGGGCGCGTTAGGCGGCGATGAAACCCGTCGAGGTCGCGACAAACCAGATCGCGGCGAGGAGTGCGAGCATCGCACCATACGTCAGCATGATGCGACGAAGGTCGCGACGCACGATTGGCAACTCTGCGGCGATTTCGGCGGTGAGTCGCTGTGTTGATGCGGCCCGGCTCCCAATTGGCGCTGAGGTGCCCGCAATGACGGTGGGCTTTGGGGCGACAAGCGACGCCTCATAGGCGGCGGCAGCGGCCTCTTCGGCGGGGGTCAGCCCACGCTTCGGCGCATCGGCGTGTGACTTCAGCTTCGGGCGCTGGTCGGGGCGGAAGCGCTTCTCTCGTTTTGCCATGACTCCTCCTTACAGGATCGTTCGCAGAGGATACCCGACCCAGCTCGAGGGAGCGGCGGGGACTGATAGGATGCAGCCGTGGATAGCCAAGTTCTCCTTGCAATCGGCGTCGCGGGGGTGATCCTTGCCCTGCTGGCGCTCCTCGTCACCCTTATCGCACTCCGCAACCTTCGCCGCCTCCGTGCGGACTACGCGGCGCTCGTCTCGGGGAGTGACGTGTTGAGCGCAGAACAGCGATTCGCCCAGGTGCTCGAGCGCGTTGCTGAGCAGGGCGCCTCATCCCAGGTGACGGGGACGCGCCTCACCGCCCTTGAGGCGGCCGCCCCGGGGGCACTGAGCCGTATGGGCCTGATCCAATTCCAGGCGTTTGAGGATGTTGGTGGTGGCCAAAGCTCTGCTCTTGCGCTGCTTGATGCCGTGGGGAGCGGCGTCGTCATCACCGCGCTGCATGCACGAGTTGGCACACGCATCTACGTGAAGCGCGTCATTGAGGGTCGGGGCGAGGGGACCCTGGGCGCTGAGGAGTCGGCGGCAATTGCTGCCGCCTTGGCACAGCCCGCCTACAGCGCTCCTCAGCGGTGACGTCGCGCGCCTCGGGTGCGGGCGAGCGTGAAGGGGGATCGCAACTCCCAGTCTGGTCAGGGATAACACCAAAGCGCCCCACGGCACCAACTCCGACGATCGCACACCTTGTTGATGACCTCAACGACGAGCAGTACGCCGCCGTCACACACGGTGAGGGGCCCCTCCTCGTCGTCGCGGGAGCCGGCACTGGAAAGACCCAAGTCATCACGCGACGCGTGGCTTGGCTCATCGCTGAAAAGCGTGCCGAGCCCGAAGAGATCCTGGCGCTGACCTTTACGGAGCGCGCGGCAGAGGAGATGCAAGGGCGCGTCGATCGTTTGGTTCCGTACGGCTATGCCACAACACCAATCAAAACCTTCCATGCATGGGGCGATGAACTACTCCGCGCTAACGCGCATCGGCTTGGCCTCTCCGGCGAACTGCGCGTGCTGGGACGCGCCGAGGTGGTCCTCTTACTCCGCGAACACCTCTTTGAGCTCGGCCTTAAGCGATTCTTGCCGCTTGGCGATCCAACGCGATTCCTCGGTGACATCGCCGGCTACTTCTCGCGCGCTAAAGACGAAGCACTCGGCCCCGATCAGATTAAAGCGTTCGCGGCAGATCTTCAGACACGTGCGGCCGAGGCGCGCAGGGCCGCATCATCCACCGCCGATCTTGAGCTGCAGCGGAACCTTGCCTCGTATGCCGATGCGATTGACCTTCTGGCGATTGAACATGGAGAGCTCAGCGCCGCACTACGCACCTACCGCACGATCCTCAATGAGCGGGGCCTGCTCGATTTTGGTGATCAGGTGCTGCGTGCCTATGAGCTGCTGCGCGATGATCCCCTTGTTGCTGCACGAGCACGGGAGCAGCACCGCTGGATCCTGGTAGACGAGTATCAAGATACGAACCGGCTCCAGGGGGCGCTGGTCGATCTTCTCTCGGATGGACGGCGCAATCTCACCGTCGTCGGCGATGACGATCAATCGATCTATCGATTCCGTGGGGCAGCGATCAGCAACATTCTGAACTTCACGGAGCGATACCCCGATGCGAGCAAGGTGGTCTTGACCAAGAACTATCGCAGCACGGGCTCCGTGCTCACAGCTGCTCGGCGGCTCATTCGCTTTAACGACCCGCATCGACTTGAAGTTCGCCTCGGCATCTCGAAGGAGCTCACCCCAGAGGGGATGCCTGGTGACGCGCTCCCGGTGACCTTCCGTCGCTTCCGAACCACGGCGAACGAGGCCGACTGGATCGCCGCGGAGATTCGTGACTCCATCGCGAGCGGGCGACGAGCTCGTGACCACGCGGTACTCGTGCGCGCGAACGTCGACAGCGTCGAGGTTGGGCGCAGCCTCAACATGCTCGGGATCCCCTGGCGCTCGAGCGGAGCTGCCGGTCTCTACGATCGCCCCGAGGTGCGCCTCCTCTTGGCGGGTCTGCGCCATGCGGCCGATCCAGATGCCGCAGCGCCACTCTTCCTGATCGCCGCAGAGTCGCGCTTCAAGGTGCCGCCCACAATTCTCGCCGCCGCCGTGGGGAAGTCGCGCCGCGACCATGCCTCGCTGCGCGAGAGCCTCGCAACGGTCGGGGCGGGGCATGAGGCCACGGAGCGTCTCCTCGAACGCCTTGCTGGGGTGGTGCAAGAGAGCGTTGAACGGACAAGTGGTGAGGTGCTCTACCGCTGGCTGCGTGAGTCGGGCCTACTCGCCGAGCTCACTCGCGAAGCGACGCCTGAGTCCGACGAACGGATTCGCAACATTGGGCGCCTCTTTGATGTGGTGCGCTCCCGCAGTCGACTTCTCGAACTTGATCGCGCCCCATTCCTGGTCCGCTACCTCGAGGAGCTCGGTGAGGCGGGGGATGATCCGTCGGCCGCCGATGTTGATCCCGACCTTGATGCCGTTGCACTCCTCACCATTCACCAGGCGAAGGGTCTTGAGTTCCCCGTCGTTTTCGCTGCAAACCTCGTTGAAGGGCGCTTCCCAGCCAAAGGTCGACCGCCGCGCCTCGCGCTCGCTGCAGAGCTTGGTGGCTCTGATGATGTGGTGCCACGTGATCCCCGCGCCCCAGAGGGGCCAACAGAGGCAGACGAAGAGGCGCTGCGCGAGGAGCGACGCCTAGCCTACGTGGCACTGACGAGAGCATGCGAGCGCTTGGCCCTTACCGCTGCAGAACGAAGCAGCAGTGGAGTGCGACCGCGCAAGGTCAGTCGATTTGTTGCCGAGGCACTCGACCTCAGTCGCGAGCAGATCGAAGAGTTCCCACTCACCGGTGAGCCAACATCAAAAATCGATGGACTCGCGATTGTGGCCCCACCACTCCCGGTTCTCCCCGTGCGTGAGCCTGGAGCAGGGGAGAGTGCGCCACTCACGCTGAGCTTTACGGCGATTGAGGCGTTCATTGCCTGCCCACTGCGGTATCACTATCAGCAACGCCTCCGCATTCCGCTACCACCGCATCACTCTGCAACCTACGGCGCCGCCATGCATGCCGCCGTCGCTGAATTCCATCGCGGACAGATGGCGGGTACACCGCCGCAACTCGGTGAGCTTTACGCCGCCCTGGAGCGCAGTTGGCAGAGTGCAGGGTTCCTCTCGCGCAGCCATGAAGAGGCACGCCATACGGCGGCGCAAGAGGCGATTGCGCGATTCCGCAGCGAAGAGATGGCAACGGGCCACGCGCCCGCCTACGTCGAGAAGGACTTCTCGTTCGAGCTTGGCGGGCATAAGATTCGCGGGCGTTGGGATCGCGTCGATGTGCAAGCTCTCCCACCTGAAGGGCGCAGTGCGCCGATTCCGACCATTGATGTACCAGGCGACGTTGTGCGCCCAACCCTGCCGCTCGGAGACGATGAGTGGGTGGTGGTCAGCGACTACAAGACGGGCGGGCGCGATGATGACGATGCGAGCAGGAAGCGGGCGAAAGAGTCACTGCAACTCCAGCTGTACGCGCTGGCATGGCGCGCTGCAACGGGACGCCTCCCCGACGAGGTGAGTCTGCGCTTCCTCGATACCGGGCGTGTCGCCACGGTGCCCGTTGAGCCGAAGCGCATCGTGAAGGCGCGCGAACTGATCGTGGTTGCAGCAGAGGGGATCCTGGCTGGCGTGATGGATCCAAAACCAGAGCTGATGACCTGCACCTACTGCTCGTACCGTGAGCTCTGCCCAGCATCGAAGGCTCCGGCGGGGCGGCCCGCATGACCTTGCGTGATGGAGATCGACGTAGTGCCGCAGAGCAGCTTGAGTTGCCGATGGACGAGCAGCCCACCGCACCGTTTGCCGGGAAGGTGTTGCGCACCACCGCAACGGCTCCCACGCCACCGCGTATTCCGACCGGAGATCAGCGCCTCATTCGCCTCCTCGCTATCGGCGCACTGGCTGCCGGGCTCCTCACCGCTGCTGGGGCGCTGACGATTGATCCCCTTGATGAGCCGACGCGTGCTCTCGCGGTTGCGGGTGCCCTCGGACTCACCGTGGCACTGGGGCTCACGTCGCTCCTTCTACTGCGCTCGTTCCGGGGGCATCCGGGCGTGTGGCGAGTACGCCGTCGCCGAAGCCTTCGACGCGGGTTGCTCGCAGGAGCCTTGATCGGTGGCTACCTCGCCCTGCGCATCATTGGCCTCGGGGGACCAACGGGCCTGCTGATTGCCGCCCTGCTCGTGGTGGTGGCCGAGGCGGCGATCTCACGAAGCGAGATCGACTCGGTTTAGGGCTCGAACTGCCCCTCAGAGGGGTGTAGGATTGTCGTGCGCCCTGCTGGACGTCGGCTCGCACCGGCGGCGCTTCTGAGTGAAATGGTGATCAATATGAGCCCGAATACCCCACCCTTTGCCGACTCCCTTGCCGCGCTCGGCTGGAACGGCACCCCAGAGCAGCGCGACCCACTCGATCGCCCGTCGTATGTCGGGCCGGTCAGCTTCTCCCAGCTTCCGTGGATTGAAGATGTAGCCGAGATCCGTCGTCGCAAGGCGGACATTGCGATCATCGGCGCACCATTTGACGATGCTGTCACCCATCGCCCTGGCACGCGGTTTGGCCCTCGCGCCATTCGTGAGGCGCAGTACCAGACGGGCACCCTCCACTCGCTCCAGGTGGGCGTGGAGCCATTCACCGCACTCACCGCCGTTGATGCTGGTGACGCCCAGGTCTACCCAGGGCGACTAGAGCATGGTCACGGCGCCATCTATCGCAAGGTTCGCGAAGTCGCCGAAACGGGTGCTATTCCGATCGTGCTTGGCGGCGACCACTCAATCACCTGGCCGAACGCAACAGCGATTGCCGAACTCCGTTGGCCGCAGCGCATCGGCATCCTGCACTTTGATGCACACGCCGACGCCTCGATTGACGGCTACGGGTCGTTGAACAGCCACGGATCACCAATGCGCCGGCTGATCGAATCTGGCGCGGTGCTCGGCAAGAACTTTGTGCAGGTCGGCCTGCGCGGCTACTTCCCCGATACCGAGACGCTCGGCTGGATGCGAGAACACGGCATGCGCAGTCACTTCATGACCGAGATTGAGGAGCGCGGCTCAGAGGCGGTCATCGCAACCGCTATCGCCGAGGCGCTCGACGGCCCAGACGCCATCTGGATCAGTCTCGACATTGATGTGGTTGATCCTGGCCTTGCGCCAGGAACCGGCACACCAGAGCCAGGGGGAATGCTCTCGCGCGAGCTGCTCCGTGGACTCCGGCAGATCGCGGCGCAGGTCCCGATCGCAGGCATGGACATCGTCGAAGTCTCACCACCGTATGACTGGGCTGAGTCAACGGCGATGATCGCTAACCGTGCCGCCCTTGAAGTCATTAGCGCGCTGGCAAAGCGCAAGGAGTCCGGCGAGACAATTCGTTGGGAGCCCTCCCGCTGAGCGAAACTGCATCCGAGGTACGAAGCCGCCTCCTCGCCGACGAACGAGATCTAACCGCAGGCGCTGACGACGACCTAGCGTATTGGCAGAAGGTGGCTGGGGCCTCCGCTGGCCCGATCTTGGAGATTGGCTGTGGGGCAGGCCGCATCTTGACGGCGCTGAGCGCCAATGAACGGCAGCTGATCGGCCTGGATCTCGATGTGGCGGCACTCTCTTTGGCCGCAGAGCGTGCGCCTGCCGCCGAATGGGTCTGCGCCGATGGGCGAACCTGGCGTCGCAAGGCAACGGCGGCGAGTCTCGTGATCATCGGCGGTGATCTGCTCTCACTCATCACCGTGCCCGACGACCTGGAGGCGTTGTTGCGCACCGCAGCGCTGCACTGCGGGCCCGGTGGGCAGGTGGGGATCGACGCCACACTGATGGATCCGCAGCTGTTCACGGATGAGGTTGAGGGGGAGTGGGGGATTGATCTGGAGCGTGCTGATGTCGATCA
>CAMAXG010000012.1 GCA_945862225.1 Thermoflexus hugenholtzii JAD2
ACCAAGATCGTTGCGGTCGGCATGTCGTCGAATGCCGTTGGCACCATCAACCCGTCAAAGGAGATTGTCCGCCTCGCCCACGAGGCCGGCGCGCTCACGGTGCTCGACGCGGTCTGTTCCGCGCCGCACTACCCGATTGATGTGCAGGCGCTCGACACCGACTTCTTGCTCTGCTCTCCGTATAAGTTCTACGGCCCGCATGCGGGGCTCCTCTACGGGAAGCTGCCGCTCCTCGAGCGCTTCGGTCGCTATAAGGTGCGCCCCGCCCACGATCTCTGGGAGACGGGGACCCCGAGCTTCGAGGGGATGGCCGGCACGACCGCCGCGATCGACCACATCGCCTGGATCGGGCGTGAGTTTGGGCACACTGGCGCACCAACTCCGCTCACCGGCCGCCGTGCCGAGATTCGTGCGGGCCTGCAGGCGATCACCCTCTACGAGCGCGAGCTGATCGTGCATCTGCTCGACCGACTCGCTGAGATCCCAGGCGTCAAGGTCTACGGCATCACCGACCGCGACCAGCTTGATCACCGCACCTCCATCCTCTCGTTCACCATGGAGTGGGCCACGCCAACCGAAGCGGCAACGCATCTCGGTGCCGACGGCATTCAGGTGTGGGATGGCGACTTCTACGCCGTGAATCCCGTTGCAGCACTCGGCCTCACCGAGCGTGGCGGCCTACTGCGCGTTGGCCTCATGTCGTACAACACCGCCGAAGAGGTTGACCGACTGATCGCTTCACTGAAAGAACTCGCGAAGGCGAGCGGAGTGCAGATCGGCTGATGAGCGCGCCGCTCATTCTCATTACCGTCGCCGATCATGATGAGCCAGGCGATGTCGCACCGATTCACCTGATCAACGCGCGCTACGCCGATGGCGTCCGACGCGCCGGCGGCATCCCGATTCTGATGAGCGCGAACGCCAACGAGGAGCAACGCGCAACCGCATTTGCCACGATGGATGGTCTGCTCCTTTCGGGTGGTGCCGACATTGATCCGGCGCGATACAACGAACCCGTCGATGGCGCCATCGGTATTGAGCCGGCGCGCGATGCGCTGGAGTGGGCCGCCCTTGATGCCGCTGATCGTCGCGGCGTTCCCGTGTTTGGCATCTGTCGCGGCTTGCAGTTCTTGAATGTGCATCGCGGCGGTTCGCTGCTGCAGCATGTTGAGGGGCAGGTTGGCGCGGCGTACCCCGCGACACCGGCGCTCTCGCATCCACTCGACGTACAGGGGGGCACCAAGCTGGCGCAGATTCTTGGTGACCGCACCACGCCACTGGCGGTGAACAGCTATCACCACCAGGCGGTGAGCCCGGAGCGACTCGCGCCTACGTTGCGTGCCTCAGCATTGACCGACTCACCGCGCGGCACCCTTGTTGAGGGACTTGAAGAGGCGGGCGAACGATTCGTGCTCGGCGTGCAGTGTCACCCCGAGCGCACCGAGAGCAGCCCCGCCGACCTGGAGCGTGTCTGGGCCGCATTCGTTGAGGCGGCGCGGGGGCGCTAAATCTGAGGGGTACTCCCAACTGGGGGTGGAGTGGCACAATCTGAGCCATGAGTACCCACTCGCCTGAGGGCGACGCCGACTTCCAGAAGAGCGATCGGAGCGCCCGACTCCTGCGCACCCTGCGCTATGTCGAGGCCGCCGGCGAGGCGGGAATCCGACCCGAGGACCTCGCCAAGAAGCTCGGCGTCAGTCGCCGCACCGCCTATCGCGACCTCCAGGCGCTCGAAGCAAGCGTCGGCGTGCCGGTCTGGAACAACCTTGGCCGCTGGGGCGTATCGCAAGAGGGGCTGCTGCCAGAGCTGCGCTTTAGTAAAGACGAGGCAATCTCTGTTGTGCTTGCCGCGCGACTGCTCGCAAAGTTCTCCACCGGCTACGACCCCGAACTTGGCGCAGCGCTGATGAAGCTCGGCAGCCTGCTGGAGAATCCGTTGCGCAGCGCCGTTGAGCGCACAGTGACGCAGCTGAGCCAGCTCACCACCGACAGCGACGCGCGAGAGCGACTCCGTCTTCTGACAACCGCCTGGGTCACCGGTCGTATCGTTGAGTTTGACTACGCCGCGGCCTGGAGCAATCCGGGAACCAGCCGACGTGCCCGCGTCCATCCGTATCTGATGGAGCCGTCGGCGGCAACGCACACCACTTATCTGATCGGCCACGATGAGACGCGCAACGCACTGCGTACCTTCCGCGTTGATCGCATCAGCAACGTGCGCGTCACCACCGCAACGTTTGAGTTGCCAAAAGATGTGGAGTTGGAGCGGACTCTCGCCTCGGCGTGGGACATCGTCGCCGACCAGCCGCTTGAAGAGATCGTGATCCGCTTCGGCAAAGAGTCGGCCGCCCGCGCCAAAGAGACGCGCTGGCATCCGTCACAAACCATTGAGGAGCAGCCCGACGGTTCGCTGATTTGGCGAGCGCGTGTCTCTGGACTGCTTGAGATTCGCTCGTGGGTGCTCACCTGGGGCGAGGGTGCCGAGGTGCTTCGCCCTGACGCGTTGCGCGACGACATGGCGCGCACGCACAGTGCCGCCGCTGCGCGCTACGGCACCGCAGCGAAGCCGAACGCATAGCCATGGATGCGGAGCAGTTCAAGGCGGTCAACCTAATCAGCGACCCGATCCACGGCTACATCGAGCTCACCAAGCGCCTCACTCCTGAGGGTGCAGCCGCCACCGGCTACGCCAACGAGGAGGCGGCCGAGGAGGATCTGCTCGACAGCCCCTGGCTGCAGCGCCTGCGCCGCATCAGCCAACTGCAGAGCGCTCGATGGGTCTTCCCCACCGCCGAGCACAGCCGCTTCTCGCATGGTCTCGGCGTCATGCATGAGGCCGGCCTCTGGGCGCGGCACCTCTACTCGTCACTCGCGACTCGCCTGACGAGCGACGGCGAAACTCCACCAAGCGAAGGACTCGTCGTTGAGACGTTGCGCGTCGCTGGACTGCTGCACGACGTTGGCCACGGACCTTTCGCGCACTTCTTTGATCACGCCGTTCTGGAAGCCTTCCCAGCCCCCGCAGATCCGCGCCGACCGAAGGGGAAGCGCCTCGCCCATGAGGATCTCTCGGCGCTGATCATTGAGCGCGAACTTGCGCCGATCATCACGAAGCTGCGTCGAGCGCCCGGCGACTCTGCCGCGCGCGATGCCTTCGCCCCAACCGAATCCATTGACCCGCGTTGGGTCAGCTTCCTCATCTCGAAGCCACCACTTGAAGACCCGACGGTTCCGGCCTGGGTGCGCATCATGCAGCCGCTCCTTTCTGGCGTCTTCACCGTTGACAACCTTGACTACGTGCGACGCGATTCCTACATGACCGGCGTGCGCACTGCGGCGGTCGACGTGGAGCGACTTCGTCACTACAGCTTTATTGGCGCGCGCGGCCTCACGCTGTACGAGCCAGCGGTTGGCGCACTCGAGTCATTCCTCGGCGCGCGACAGTTCCTCTATCAGCAGGTCTACCTGCATCGCACCGTGCGCGGCATCGACCTCGACATGAAGGAGGCCTTTGCGCCAGGGATTCGCGCGATCTTCGGCGATACCTCCCCCGCCGACGACCTTGCCGCCTACCTAGAGCTCGATGAGTACACCCTGCTGCATCAGGCGGCCCGCTGGTCGCGCGGCCAAGACCTCTCCGCCAACCCACAACCAAAAGACGGCACCGTCACCCCTACCGTGGCCGATGCCTGGCGCGCCGTGCTCTTCCGCAGCCCGCGCTGGCAGATGGAGGAGGAGCTCCGCGCCGACTATTTCGACGAATCTGTGCCCAAGAGCTTCGAGTCGGAGCTTGGCTCCCCCATCCCTGGGGAGGTCGAGATCGACGTTGCCTACTGCGACCCCCGGCACGTGGAGGGCGACGCCGCCGACCGCCTCCTCGCCGTCGAAGGGCCAAACGGCCGCGAGGCACGCCCGATTTCGAGCCTCCTGTTGAAACTCCCCCTCTACTCGGTGGTCGCTCGTCGCTATCGGCGCCGCTAACAGCTTCGGCGCCGCGCCTTAGCGGTTCGTGCGCAACCAGGCGAGCACGAGCGACATCGATCTGCAGTCAGCCGCGTTGTACTCAGTGCCGGAACGGAAGTAGTCATAGTCGGCGAGGCGCTTGTGTTCGGCGGCGGCGCGAGCATCGGCGGTATATGCCGCCGCCATCGCGCCCATACCATCGGCAGGGCCATCGCCCCATGAGACATCGATGAGCCCCTCGGCGCGCATCGCCTTGGCGATGTCTTTCAGACCGAAGCCATACGCGCCGCGCACGCTAACCGGCACCTTGTAGACGAGCTCGTCGAAGGCATCGAACCAGCCGATCTCGTCGGGGAGCGACCAGGTGGGGTGTCGTCCGGCAGCCGAGTCGGCGGCGGTGAAGAGCAGGTTTCGCTCGGCGGGTGACCAGTGCACGATGCGCGTCGCCTCCCATGAGGGGTCAAGCGACTGACGCCAGGCGTTCATGAAGGCGACCCAGGCGTCCAATACGGCGCGCTCTGATTCGGCGTTGAGTCGGTCGCCTGTCCACTGCCCGAATGCTGGGAACCACGATGCATCTTCAGCGCGCGGCGTGAAGAGTCGCTCGCCGACCTTCGCGCCAGCGGCGGTAGCTGCAGCAATTTCGGCGGTGGTTGGCTCACGGCCATCGACTGATACAAGGCAGCCGATCTGGAAGATGCACGTCGCGCCACCAACGTTTGGTAGTGCGGTGAAGTCGTCATTGAGGTTCCCCGAGTTCTCAAAGTCGACATGGAACTCAATGCGGGCAGGCGTACGCCAATGCTCATCGTTACGGAGCTCGATGGTTGCTGGAACCACCTTCGCGTTGGCGGGGGCCGAATCAGGGACCGAGTTCGCAGCCAGTACAGCGGCGAGTCGTCGCGGTCGCGCGTCGCCCGTCACACCGAGACGATCAGGCGAGAGCCCCGGCTCGTCGCGGCGCTTGATGCCGGCGGCGATGGCCGCGTCACGAAGGTCGGGGCCAACGCCCGGAAGGTAGGTGAGCTCGCCGATCTCGCGAGCGATCTTGCGCTTCGCCTCACTCCATGGCTGGTCTTGGTCGGCGTTCATGTTCGGGTAGAGCTCCGGTCGCGTTGGTCGCGGCAGCGCATCCCAGGCGGCGCCGTCGCGGCGCACGGTGCGGATCCACTCCAGCGCGCGGCCCACCTCAACGGCGAGCGGGATCTCGTCGTCACGCGTGCTCTCGCGCTCAACGGGCACACGGGCGAGCCGCTCCAGTGCGCCACTCCCCCGCCCCTTGCTGCTCATCCAGGTGCGACCGAGCAGGTACGCCTCCGCCGGGCAGTAGCCCTGCAGCCGTGCAATGGCGGCGGTGTAGACGAGTACCTGGCCGGCATAGTGTCGGTGCGAACTGCCCGCGTATCCGCTCACCGAGAGATCGAGCGTTGAGAACTTCACATCAACCACCACGTAGTGCCACGGCGGCGCCTCACCACCATCAGGAGCCAGTGCCGGCGCGGGGACCGCCGCCTCACTCGGGTCAATCACGCCAGGGATCAGTCGCTCCAGCGCATCGCTTCGAACGAGCAGGTCAATTGCACCGTAGGTTCGGTCTTCAGGATTTCGCACCACCGCCTGCTCGATCAGCTCAACCCCCTCGCGCATGGCGGCGAAGGTTGCCTCGGCGGCGGCCAGCGTGCGCGTCGCCTGCCAGCCATCAGAGATCTTGCGATGCGAAGCAACCTTCGGCTCAAGGATTTCGAAGATGCGCTCTTCAAAACGATTTCCTTGGGCAAAGAGGAGTTCGCGTAGATCGTACGGGCTCGGCGGATCGGCATCAGCGCCAATATCTTTGGCGAAGCCCTTGCTGGTGCCGTGCACCTCGAGCCAATCAAGGAGCGGATCACGGCGCAGCCAGTTGCGCGTCTTTGATGCTGAGACCCACTCGCGCCAGGCGGCACGATCGGTTGGGTCAGGGTTGCGGACTTCGCCGTTATCGGCGGTAGTGATTGCGGCGACGCCGGTGATGGGGGGCGGGGTGGCGCGATAGCGTCGAAGGTCGTCCATTCCCCCTACGATCGCACGCGGCTCTGCTTTGTGCTGCTCGTGGACTCAAACGAGATCAGCGCCACGCCGCCGAGCAGGAAGAGTGCGCCAAGCGCCAGCCCTCCATCGAGTGCCTCGTTGAGCAGGCCAACGCCGAGGGCGGCGGCAACGAGCGGCTGCAAGAAGAGCACACCAGCGGAGAGTCGTGGCGGTGCGGCCGCATAGCCGCGGTACCAGCAGCTCCAGCCGATCGATGTTGCCCAAACGCCGAGATAGAGCACGGCGAGCAGCGTGCCTGGGGTCGTGGCCGCCGCGAGGTCGATACCGCCGATCGCGAGCTCTGCCACAACGAACGGGAGCATCATGGGAATCGCCAGCCCAGCGCTCAGCGTCACGGCGTTGCGGGCGCCCACCGCGGCAACGATCGGTCGCCCGAGGCTCGAGAAGAGCGCCCATGCAGCACCACCACCAATCAGCATCGCGATACCGAGCAGCCGGCTGGCACTGGCGTCGGCGACAAGACCCTCAGCACCGGTGCCGCGAAGCGCCAGCGCTCCAACGCCGATCGCCGCGAGTACGATGCCGAACCACGCCTGGCGCGGCACGCGAATCCCTTCGAGCGCCCATCCAAAGATCAAGACGAAGACTGGCGTTGCCATGGTGACGATGGAGCCTTCCACTGCCGAGGTGAGTGCGGTGCCAGCGAACTGCAGAAGGATTGACGCAGCAACCGCGACTCCGGCACGCAACACCGCAGATTTCGGTGCCTTCGCCCATCCGAGTGACTCGCTGCGAAGTGCGGCGAAGGTCGCCAGGGCGGCAACGCCGATCGCGAGGCGAAGCAGGCCCAGCGTTGCCGGCGGGATCGCAGCAAAGGTCTCAGCGGAGACCACATACATGCCGCCCCAGAGTGCAGCGGCAATCGCCAGATCGGCGGTAGCGGCACGGGAGACAACTCGGGTGGTGACTCGGGTGGACATCTGCAGGAGTGTAGCCGTAGGGCCACGAGGAAGGCGTAGGATGGTCGAATGAAAGAACAACTGAACGAACGCCTAACGCGCACCCCATTCCGTCCGAGTGCCGACGCCCGCGCCGACTATGAGACCGATGGAACCACTTTCTTGCAGTACCTCGCCCGTCGCGCCGCCAAGACCGTGATCCTGGAGCCACTGCAGCAGCTACTTGCCGTTCGACGACCAGGCGGGCCAATTCCCGCGGCCGCTCTTGTCTGCTTCGCCTACTACGCCATTGCGGCGTCAACCAGCTACGGGCGGGGGTATCGACAGCCGAGCTTCTCGAGCGAGCGCAGCGTGAGCGAAACGGACCGAGAAACTTCGTCGATCATCACCGCCCGGTCGGTGGGCGCACGCGGCGATCTCGCCGCAGAGATCACGGCCGAGATTGCCGGCATTGGGCGATTCGTCGGCAACGAACGCATCCTTGGGACGACGGTTGGGCTGCGCGGCCTCGGTATGGCGGCTCCGTCGCAGTTCTCCTTTGAAACGACACGGGGGCGTGGCGCGCCGCTCCTCGCCTGGCGCGGCGAGGCCCGAGGAACGGTCACCACGGAGCTCGCCCCCTCCCTCCGGGGCACGACCGTTCGGGCGTACGGCAGCATCGCCTTGAGCGACGACGCAGGGAGCACGGGTAAGGCAACGCTCAACCGCGAGGGGCTGGTCTCCATCACGGTCACCGACCGCAGTGGAGGGGTCTACACCCTCAACGCCCCTCTCAAATAGCCCCGCGGCGTGGCACCATAGCGGCATGATTATTGCGAAGCGCCCCGCCCCGCTCGACCCGGCCGCCATCGCCGCCGTGCGTCGCCCATTCGACGAGGCCGACATGTTCCCGCCACGCGTCTTCCATGACCCGGCAATCTTCGACTGGGAGGCCGCCGAGATCTTCCGCCACGAGTGGCGCTGCGTTGGCCGCGAAGAGGAGACGCCGAACGTTGGGTCGTATCGACTGCTGGAGTTCGCCGGCGAGCAGGTGATCATCTCGCGCGGCGAAGACAACAAGCTGCACGCCTTCATCAATGCCTGCCGTCACCGCGGCGCCACACTGATCGAAGGGCCCGCCGATGGGAAGCCCGACTGCGGCGAGGCGAAGAAGATCGTCTGCCCGTATCACGCCTGGGTCTACGGCCCCGATGGCAAGCTGCAGAAGGCAAAGCACACCGAAGATTTGAAGCGCTTCAATCCCGGCGACTACGACCTGGTGCCGCTGCGCTGCGAGACGTGGCAGGGATTTGTCTTCCTGACCCTCGACAAAGAGGCTGAGCCGCTCCTCACCTACCTCGACGATCTTGTCGACGTGTTTGCACGCTTCGACTTCGCGCCACTGCGACTCGCCAAGCGCGAGACGTACGACGTGGCGGCGAACTGGAAGATCCTCGTGGAGAACTACTCCGAGTGCTATCACTGCCCTGGTGTGCATCCGCAGTTGAATGCGCTTACTCCGTACGACCTTGGCGAAGATATTCCGGCGCGCGGCTGGTGGAAGGGTGGCTGGCAGCCGCTCGTTGGTGAGGCGCTCACGATGGGTCTCGACAAGGGGTCACACTCGCGCCCGTGGCTGAGTGGCATGACCGAGACCGACGCGAAGCGCATCCAGTACTTCGCCGTGTGGCCGAACCTGCTCCTCTCACTGCACCCCGACTACCTGATGGTGCACATGATCGAGCCGCTCGGCCCAGGTCGATCGCGCGTCGTCTGTGACTGGTATCTGCACCCCGACACGCTGAAGCTCCCCGACTACGACTTCTCCGACGCGCACGGCTTCTGGGACATGACGAATCGCCAGGACTGGCATGTGTGCGAACTGCAGCAGCGCGGCACCGCGTCGAGCATGTTGCCGCCAGGCCGCTACAGCGAGCTCGAGGCGAGCGTGCAGGCCTTCGACCTGATGGTCGCCGACCGCTACGCCGCCGACGGAAACCGAACCTCGCGCGGCTGGGCCGCCGGCCTCGCCCCAGGCGACATGGAGGGAATCGACTTCAGTGATCGCCAGGCGGCACGCGCCGCCATCGCCGCAAAACTCGCCGCCGCCGCGGAGTAACGCTCGGGGCTAGTCGAGCCCCATCTCTCCCATTGGGCTCGATGGTCCCTCGCTGCGATCGTGCAACTTGAAGCGTCGGTCAGGCAGCTGCATTGGGTTGCGGTTCAGCGCCGCACGTGCCATCACCTCGCCCACCATCGGCCCCTGCTTGTAGCCGTGCCCTGAGCCGCCGCCCGCGAGCCAGATCGCAGGGTTCTCTGGGTGCTGATCAAGCACGTAGTGGCCGCTCTTGGTGCGCTCGTGCTGGCAGGCGCGCGTCTCCTTGATCGGTGCACTCTTCAGCGCCGGGAAACGCACCGCGCACTCACGAGCTCGCGCGATCGATGTCGGGTGCGCCTCGTCGGGCCAGTTACTCGGATCGAAGTTTCCCGCATCAAACTCCGGGCCAACCTTTACGCCGTGGCCTTGGTCGTTCGGAATCCCCCACACGGCGAGCCCTTCGTCGATCCAGGTCGGCATCTCGCCCACGCCCATGTTTGGCGCATCGAAATAGATCGCATCACGGCGCACCGGAATGATTGAAGCCTCAGCATCGGCGCCAACGAGCTGTGGGAAGAGTTCAGGAAGCCACGGCCCCGCCGCCCACACCGTTGCACCAGCAGCGATCGGAGCGCCGTTAGCATCGAGCGCACTCCCGTCTGCTGCTGGTGTTGCACGACCGCGCACAATCACGCCACCTTCGCGTTCGAACATGCGCGCCGCTGCGCGTACGCCGTTCCCCGCGCGCAAGAAGCCGGCGGTCGGCTCATAGAGCACTGATGTCAGGCCCTCGGTGCCGAGTGCGGGCCAGCGGTGCAGCGCCTCCTCTGGTGTGATGCGCTCGCACGGCACACCAGCCTCGCGCATGCGCTGCTCCGAGTTCGCCTCCCAGATGCCATCGCCCGACACGAACCAGGCAACACCGCTCTCGACAAAGATCTGTTCGCCAGCCGCCTCGCCCAGCTCTTTCCAGGCAACCAGTGCGCGCTGCGTCCAGCCCATGAGCAGCGCATCCTCTCCATGGGAGTGCCGAATGATGCGGCTGTGGTCACCCGAAGTGGTCTTGGCTCCGCCCGGCTCGCGCTCTTCGATCAGTTGAACAGTGGCACCGAGTCGACGTGCTTGCAGCGCGGTCCAAGAACCCCAGACACCACCGCCAACCACTAGTAGGTCGGGTGTGCCGCCCGCCATGGCTACTTCTTTGCGCCGAGGGTGCGGAAGCGCGAGAGGAACTCCTTGGTGCGTGGATCCTTCGGTGCGTCGATCACCTGCTCTGGTGGCCCGACCTCCGCAAACTCGCCCTTGTCCATGTAGTAGACGCGGTCGGCAGCTTCATGCGCAAAGTCCATCTCGTGGGTGACCACGATCATCGTGCGACCCTCGTGTGCCAGATCCGCCATTACCTTGAGTACCTCACCGACCAGCGTTGGGTCGAGCGCCGATGTTGGCTCATCAAAGAGCAGTACCTTCGGCTGCATCGTGAGTGCGCGCGCAATCGCTACACGCTGACGCTGTCCGCCGGAGAGTCGCGACGGATACTCGTCACGCTTCTCGAGCAGTCCGACCTTCGCAAGATACTTCTCGGCAATTGCCTCGGCCTCTTTGCGCGCCATCCCCTTCACGTGAATCGGAGCCTCCACGCAGTTCTCGATCACGCTCAGGTGCGGGAAGAGGTTGAACTCCTGGAAGACCATGCCGGCGCGCATGCGCACCTCACGAATGCGCTCCTGGCGCTCACTCCCCTCTTTGTGGAATGGATCTGCGCCAACGATGACGCCATCAATCTCAACGGTGCCGTCGGTTGGATCCTCGAGGAAGTTCATGCTGCGTAGGAAGGTGCTCTTGCCTGAGCCTGAGCGGCCCAAGATACAGACGGTCTCGCCTGGCCACACGGTGATCGAGGCGCCGCGCAGCACATGGTTCTCGCCGAACCACTTTGTGATGTTGGTTGCCTTCAGCACTGGCTCAGCGCCTGGCTTGACCAGCACCCCTGGCTTCTCGGCCGGGTGGAGTGCGTGCACTGCAGGTGTCGTTGAGAGGCCCTTCATGTCGCTCATCCCTTCACCGCCTTGTTTCGGTCGCCGGCAGCGAGGCGAGACTCAATGCGATTCTGCACCGCGGTAAAGACGATGGTTAGCGTCCAGTAAATCATTGCGGCGATGATGAAGGTCTGCAGGGTCTTGAACTCCTTCTGGCCGATGTTTCGAGCGCGCCACACAATCTCGTGCAGCGCAACGGTCGAGGCGAGAGCGGAGTCCTTCAACATGGCGACGAAGTCGTTGCCGATTGCCGGAACAATGATGCGGAATGCCTGTGGGGCGATGATCCGGCGGAAGGAGGTCCCACCGGACATACCGAGCGCGGCGGCGGCCTCACGCTGGCCGAGCGGCACCGCCTGGATGCCCGCACGGAAGATCTCGGTCATATAGGCGCCGTAGTTCATGCCGAGGGCGCCGATGGCGCAGAAGATCGGATCAAGAATGATGCCGACCTGCGGCAGGGCCAGGTACCACACGAGCAGCTGCAAGATGAGCGGCGTGCCGCGGAAGAAGCTGACGTAGAACGAGGCAATGGCGTTGACGACGGCGTTGCTGGAGAGGCGACCGAGCGCGCCGAGCGCGGCAAGGAGCGTTGCCAGAACGATCGATGCTGAGGAGACGGCGAGAGTGATCCAGATCCCCTCAATGATGAATGGGGTTGCACGAGTAAGAAAATCAACTTCTACGTTGAGAGAGAGGAAGACGAAAGCGGCGAGCAGACCGAGGAGTGCAGCCCAGCCGAGGCGAAAGCGAAGCTGCCAGCGCGCGGCACGGCGTGCCTCGTCTTTCGCAACCGCTTTGGCTAGCAGCTCGGCATCAGTGTGCACGACACCCCCTCTGGTATGGAGAGGGGAGCTGCGGTTTGACCCGCAGCTCCCCTGCCCAATAGTTCGCTACCGAAACGTTACGGCTTCGTAACGTCGCGACCCAAGTTCGTCATCGAGAAGCCCGACAACGTACCGTCCGCATGCATCGCGGCAATGATCTCGTTGATCGCAACGATTGCCGATGCGGTGTCTGGGCCCGACTTGTCGAGCGCAAACGAGATTCGTCCGGCGAAGTTTGCTTCCTCGGAGAGGAACTTCAGCTTGCCATCGGAATTTGCAATTGCGTTCTCAATGAACTCACGGCTCTGTGCCATGGCATCCCAGTCATCGGTGCGGCCCGCAAGGTACGCCTCGATGCAGTTGTAGTCGGTTGGATAGGTCTTGAGAACGGCACCCGCTGGCGCCTGATTGAACACATCGACCACAGTGCTGGTGGCGAATCCGCCCTCAATCCACGTGGCGTGTGTGGTGCTCTCACCGGCACAGATTGTCTTGCCAGCCAGGTCAGCGACCGAGGTGATCGCCGAATCGGTTGGAACAATGAGATACCCGGCCTCATAGAAGTACGGCTCGAGGAAGTCAACGACCATGGCGCGCTCCTCCGTCTGGGTCATCGAGCCGATGGAGATATCCCATCGCCCGGCCCAGCTGCCGGCGGTGATTGCGGCCCAGTCAGGCGTGACCCACTCAACGGTGACGCCGAGGCGCTTGGCCGTCTCACGAGCTGTGTCTGAGTCGAATCCAACATATTCACCCGATGCATTCAGCTCGGAATATGGTGGATAGGCTGGATCGGTTGCGATCTTGATTACGCCAGCGGCGCAGATCTTCCCGAGCAGCGTGGTGGTTGGCTCGCCAGCGGCGATCGCCTTCTCACATCCCGTGCCTGCTGCGGCACTTGCGCTTGGGCTCGCGGTTGAGCCACCACAGGCTCCGACCACGATGGCGGCGCCCGCAAGGAGCGCCAGGAGTGTCGACTTGATCTTCATCTCGTCAATACCTCACATATTCCGGCGGGGCAGGCCCAGCGGGCCACCTCGGCGCCTTGAGGGCGATGATCCCACGCTCGGAAGCGTGCTGCCAAGAGGTTGCGCAGGCTGCCCAGGCCGTAGGATGCCCCCATGAGCAGCCGAGCCACCCCTGGTCAGGTCCAAACCGTCCTCGGCCCCGTAGCGCCCGGCGACCTCGGATTCACCCTCCCCCACGAGCACACCAAGTGCAGCCTCTGGTGGATCGAGAACCGCTGGGACTACTGGGAGCTGATCGGCGACGAGCCACGGATCAACGAGGAGCTGGCCGCCTATAAGGCCCTCGGCGGCGGCACCCTGGTCGATGTGACCCCCATCGGCATCGGCCGAGACCTGGCGCGGCTGGCCCGCCTCTCAGAGGCGACTGGGCTGCACATCGTGGCCGGCGCCGGCTGGTACCGCCAGGCCTACTACCCCGCCGAAGCGCGCATTGATCGCCGCTCCATCGACGATCTCGCCGACGAGATCGTGCAGGAATTTGTCGAGGGCCCAGTGCGCCCAGGCATCATCGGCGAGATCGGCACCGACAAGCCATGGGTCACCGCACAAGAGGAGCGCGTCTTCCGCGCCGCCGCTCGTGCCGCACTGCGCACCGGCGCGTCAGTCACCACCCACGCGGTGCAGAGCGATGTTGGTCTGGCACAACTCACCATTCTTGAAGATGAAGGGCTCGACCCGGCGCGCATTGTGATTGGCCACTGCGACTCGCATCCACGTATCGAACATTGGCGCGAGATCGTGCGCCGTGGCGCACATGTCGAGGCCGACTTCTTGGGGATGAGCTTCACGCCGCTCGAGCGCGCCGGTGAGCCGAAGGTTGTTGAGCTGATCAGCACGCTGCTGAACGAAGGGTTCGAGAAACAGATCTTGCTGAGCCAAGATGTCTGTCACGACTCGCAGCTCACCTCATACGGTGGGAACGGCTACACCTATTTGCAAAAGAGCTTCTTGCCACGCCTTGCTGCGGCGGGCGTCAACGCGGCAACAATCAAGACGATCACCGTCGAGAATCCGGCGCGACTGTTGACCTTGCGCGACCGCGTTTAGCGGCGCGCGGCGACCAGCACCCCCGTAAAGAGGATCAGCGCACCAAGGAGCTGCCCAGGCGCTGGAATCTCGCCGAAGATCAGCACCCCCGCAACAACCGTCATGAGCGGCTGCACGAAGAGGAGCACCGAGCCGACCACGCTCGGCAGATGCGGGATCGAAGCGTTGATCAGCGGGTAGCCGAGCACCTGCGACATGAGGGCGAGCAGCACGAGGTAGCCCACCCCTGGCCAGAGATCGGGCGGGAGGAGCGTGCCGCCGGCGGCGGCGATGATCCCCGAGACGAGGATCGTGCCGATCGCCGCATCGCGCAGCATGCCGAACGGCCCGACGGCGCTGGAGCCCGAGGAGATGCGGCGCGTGATCACCAGGTAGAGGCCATAGAAGCTCGCCGCGCCGAGGCCCCAGAGCACACCGAGGGCGGGGTCACTGCCGGCCGACACGTTGAGTGTTCCCGCAAATGGATCCACCACCTGGGCGAGCAGGAGTAGCCCGAGGAAGGCGAACGGGATCGCCGCGATGGCACGGCCTGGCGTGCGCTCCCCCATGAGTGCGGCGTAGATGCCAACGATGAAGACCTGCGCATTTGGTACCACCGTGGCCAAGCCCACGCCAAGCAACGGAATAGAGATGTGGAAGCACTGCAGGTCGAGGGCGAAGAGTCCGCCGGCGAGTACGGCGAGGAGCCGATCGCGGCACGTTGCTGAATGACCTTCGCGCCACGCGATGAACCAGAGGAACGGAAGGGAGACGGCACCACGGAAGAGCGTGACGACCGCAGGGCTACCACCGGAGAGCTTTGCCAGCGTGGATGACTGCGAAATCGCCAGCGCGCCAAGTGCCGCGCCGAGGCGCGGGTGTCGAGTAGCGAATCCTAGTGGGGCAGCTGGCATTGCTGCAGGATACACAGAGCGGAACGGTAGACGCAGAGCCGCCGCAGCCTACCCGCCAGTGAGCTGCGGCGACTCGTTGTCGTTGGGCGGCTAGCGATTAGTCGTCGTCGCCGTCCTCATCCTCGTCTTCGTCCTCATCTTCATCTTCGTCTTCGTACTCGTCCTCATCTTCATCTTCGTCTTCGTCCTCATCATCCGAGTCGCCGCCAGCTGGTGGCGGAATGACGATCGGGTCAGTGCCAGGTGCCGGGTCAACAGCGGGCACATCGGATGGTGCCGGCGTGGCATCAACGACAGGAGTTGGATCGACAGAAGCATCGGGCGTCTGGTCTGCAACCGCTGCGGTCTCAGTACCGCCGAGTGGCGGCAAGATGCCTGCCTGACTTGCGAATGCTCCACCAATCGAGAGGCCGAATCCGGCGGCCAGCACGAAGGCGGCAATCGTTGACGCTGGGTGGCGACCACTGGAGATCGCCTGCGGTGCGTACTCGGGGCGCCACGGCTCCATCGGAGCGAGTTCCTGGCCCCCGAATGAGCTCGTCTTCTTTGCCATCAGGTTGCTCCTTTCATCCGCCGCGGCTAACGCCTCGGTCGCCTACGTCCATGGTCAGCCCCTACGGGTGCGGGCGTCCTGTGTGGGAGCACAGGAAGTCGTGAGAAGTCACCAATAAATCTCCTTAAATCGTGCGTGAGCGGAAGCCTTCGGTGGCGGTGAGTACCCCGTCGGTATCCATGGCAAGGGCGCCGTAGCCAGGCTCCTCGTCTACCCGCTGCATGCCCGCTCGCCCCTCAAGGAAGCAGATCGTGGCAAGGGCATCGACGCGGGCGATATCGGGCCCCACCACCGTAAAGCTGAGCCAAGGGCTGGACGCCGTTCCACCAGTGCCTGTGTTGCGCAGATGCCCTGGCCGCTCCGACATGCCGCTGGTGGCGATCGCCTCGTTCCGCAGCGCAACGCGCGCGACGAGTGTGGTGTTGCGACGTGGATCGACCACGCCAACGCTCCAGCCAATTCCGGCAGGCCCGCCGCCCACGGCGGTGATGTCGCCACCGATGCCGAGCGAGAAGTTTTCGACGCCATGTGCGCGCAAGACTGCGCCGGCGACGCCGATCGCCCACCCTTTGACGTAGCCAGACGGCTCAAGGCCCCCATCACGACCGGCGTGCCACGCATCGAAGATGCCGCCACTCTCCGCATGGAGCTGCTCGCAGACATCAAGGATCTGCTGTGTTTCCGGGTGGGCCGCTGCGCGGGCCAGCACACCGTCGCGGATCTGACAGATCTCAGAGTTTGGTCGATACGTAGAGAAACGATCCTCGATCTCGTTCAGCCGCGCAAAGGTCGCCTCAACCGCGGCCGAAGGCAGTGGCCCAACCACTGCCAGCGATGCGGCAGTGCCGAAAACCTTGCGAACGACTCGGGTGACCGACTCGTCGAGTGTCCCGCTCAATAGGTGGCCTTATCGATTGCCGCCTGGAGCGAATTTGCATAGCCCCACCAGGAGTAGGTTGCACCGCTACAGGCCGCTGGGATGCGTGCCACAAAGCTGTTTCCGGCAGCGCTGCTGGCTGCAAGATCAATTGCG
Organism: Thermoflexus hugenholtzii JAD2; assembly: GCA_945862225.1. Taxonomy (GTDB): domain Bacteria; phylum Chloroflexota; class Limnocylindria; order Limnocylindrales; family Limnocylindraceae; genus Limnocylindrus. Next base: position 16,448 of record CAMAXG010000012.1, read on the forward strand.
GCGCTGTTGAACACTGCTTCAGTGCACGCCGCCTTCTTGTATCCGATGGCGTACTTGCCGGTCTGCACAGCCGATGCGGCGGTGACCATGCCGCCGCTGATTGTGACGGTCACCTTCATGAAACCGTACTTGTAGTTGAAGTTGCTCCCTGTATACGTTCCGTTGTGCAGCGTCGCTGCCGCCGGAGCGGTCGGCACTGGTGTGGCCGTAGGTTTCGGCGTTGCGGTTGGCTTTGGAGTTGCAGCGGGCGTGCCCGAAGCTCCAGGCGCGACCGATGCACCCGCCGTTGGAGTCGGAGTCACGGTTGGATCCACGCTCGCCGTTGGCGTCACCTCTGGACTTACGCTCACCAGCGGATCTGGTGACGCAAACGGGTCGGGTGAAATCCAACCAATCCCCGCTTGGGCCGGTGGTACGTACCCAACGATCAGGCGCAGCCCTGCGATCGTAAAGATGAGTGTGAACAGACCTCGTCGTGGCATGTGTGTGCTCCTCTCTGCCCTATTGGGCTACCAACTAAATCGCTCAAGATGGATCTGGTGACGTGGTACGCCGATGTCGCGCAGGCTCTTCTCGACGGTGGCCATCATGCGCGGTGAGCCGCACAGATAGATGTCTCGCTCGCGCACGTCTGGGTAGGCGGCCCATAGCCCACCGGGCGAGAGCGGATCGTCATCAAAGGTGAACTGGTCACGGCTCCCCGTCACAAAGTTGAGGTTGGCACCGCGCGCCTCCGCAATTCGTGTGAGCTCCCGCTTCAGGACCACTGAGGCATTTGATGGGGCGCGATAGAGGAGCGCCATGTCGCCACGGCGCACGGGGAGCACCTCAAAGAGTGCACGCAGGGGTGTAATGCCGATGCCACCCGCAATGAGGAGCACCTTCTCGCGCGTGCGCACCGCTCCGGTGAGAACGCCGTATGGCCCCTCAAGGAAGACACGGGTGCCAGGCTTCAGGTGCTGGAACTCATGCGTACGATCGCCGAGATCCTCGATCGTGAAGCGCAGGTGCACTCCGTTGGGGCCGGCCGAAAGCGAGAAGGGATTGGAGCGCCACCAGCCCTTCGCATTGAGCACGCGGATGCCAAACCACTGCCCCGCCCGAACTGGGAGTTTGTTCATCGCGCTCCCTGTGATCCAGAGGGAGGCGACACCGTCGCGCTCAATCACCACCTTGTCGATGTAAAAACGATGGCGCAGGTTGCGCAGGAGCGGTTCAAGGAATCGAAAGAGGATGAGCGGCACAAACGCCATCGCGTACAGGGCGATCCACGAGTTTCGTGCGAGCTCGTCGTTGACGAAGTCGGTGCCGATCGTGAGCTGGTGCAGGAAGCCGAGCGCCATCGCCACGTAGACATACAGGTGAATGCCGTACCAGGTCTCGTATGCCAGCCGCGCCCGTGCGGCACGAATCGAAACCACAGCGACCAGGATGAGGAGGGCGAGCGCGATCGTGGCACCAAGCCCACCCGCTTCGAGAATCGTAAAGGTGTAGATCTGTTCCCAGACCTCGCCGATGGTTGGAACCGCGATAGCCCCAGAGAGTCCAATGGTCGAGGTCACCGCGTGCGCGACAAGGAACCAGACGCTAGTAAAGCCGGCGAGCCGATGGATGCGTGACGCCTCGTCACTCCCCAACACTTGATCAATGAACGGCGCACGGGACATGAGCAGAATGCCGACCAGCGCCAAGTAGGTACCGAAGAGCGCGGTAAGTTGCCCGATGGCGGTGAGTGCATTTAGTGGGCTGTCGAAGAGCTGAAGGCCGCCGTGCCGCACCCACATCGCGGCGATGATCAAGGCGATACCAAACACCCCCCAGTTGAGGTCGCTCGGCGTGATGGACCAGCGCCGCGGCAGTGGCGGACTGGTTGGCGCGATCTGGCGCACGGAACTGGATCGACTGGCGGTCGTCATACGGTTCATCGTCGTGGAGTGGGGCTTGCGCTGTCCTGTACCCGTTCAAAACCTACGCCCCACCGCGTGAGAAAGTTCAAATCTTCGCCGTCCACTCCAGGGTGAGCGGGAGAGAGAGTCGCTCCCCCGCCTTGAGATGGATCGCACCGCCGCGATGGAACGCGTCTGGGGGGCCCGCCTGTGGCTCCACGCAGAGGGCGTCATCTGGGTCGTAGACCATCCAGTGGGTCACCGCTGACCCCGCCGTCAAGGTGAGGGTGAGGTCGTCACCCCAGGAGATCTGCGGTGGTGTGGTGACACCCACGAACGGGTCATCCCACGTTGCACCTGCGCCTGGTGCGGCAACGCCGCCATCAACGGCAGGCTGCACCGCGTCAACAAGATGCAAGCCAGGCATCGCCGTGTCGCGAGCCAACACGCCCGTTGGAGCGAACGAGAGCACCCCCTCGGTACCCACTTCGCTGCGCAGTTTCGCGTCGAGCAAGAAGCGACGGAAGCAGGGGTGCCACCCAGCGGTGACGAGCTGTTCGACCTCAGCGGTAATCGTGAGCGAGATTTTTAGGGCACCAGCTGTGGCGTTGCCAGTGAGCGCCGCGGCGACTTCGGCTCGAGCGCTGAGCGGCCAACCAGCAGCGCGATCAAGCGGCGCGTACATCACCGCCGATGTGCCGTCACCAGAAACGCTCTGCTCGTTGGCACTGCTCTGATAGAGGCGGCCGTGAAAGGCGTGGTCGCCCCATGTTGGTGGGAACTGGTGTGTGGCGCCCGCGAGATCGGTGAAGGTGGCGTTCGCCATGCGCCCGGCCCACGGAGCCATGGGAAAGATCCCCCACGTTGCGGGGTGGCCGTTCTCGCGGACGAGCAGTTCGCGACCGGCTACCACCAAGCTGCCAATGCGAAGGCCGGCGTCTGGCAGCAGCGTGACCGATACACCGTCAACACCAAGGGTGATCGCCGTTGCCTGCAGATAGTCAGGAATCTGCGGATGCACCTCTGGCGTTGATGCCGGGGCAAGGTGCGGATGCCGAGCGCTGCGAATCATCGTGCGACGCCGATCGGTGCCATAACGCCCCCTCCAATTCGCAGGAGATCTGCGGGTGACAGCTCAATCGATCGACCACGCTGCCCCGCTGAGATGACGATCGTAGCGTGCGCGCTTGCCCCAGAATCCAGCAGCAGTGGCAGTGGCCGCTTGGACCCAAGTGGGCTCACGCCGCCTGGCACGTAGCCGGTGACGCGGCGCACGCTCTCGGCATCGGCGAGCGCCGCTCGTTTCGCACCGAGCGCGGCCGCAACCCCCTTCTCGGAGAGCTCGCCGCTGCTCGGCACCACCGCAAGGGCAAACAGGAGTCGCGCATCTTTCGCCCCCTCAATGGCGAGCACCAGCGTCTTATAGAGACGATCGGGTGAGATGCCGAGGGCGGCTGCAGCTGCGTCGCCGTAGGCGATGCGTTCGCCGCGATGCTGGTCGACGCCGCTCAGTGGCTCCAGTTCGTATTCATGCAGCGTGAACGAAACGCCATGCTCGGTGAGGAGCGCCGTTGCCGGGGTGCCCGCGCCCATGAAACCTACTCCTTAGAGGCGAGCGGGATGCGCACGATCATGCGCGCACCACCGCCGACGGCAGTCTCCGCGGCAATGGTGCCGTTGTGCGCGGTAGCAATCGAGCGGGCGATAGCAAGGCCTAGCCCAGCACCGCCGTGACTGCGCGGCTGCCCGGCGCCGCGATAGAACGGTTCAAAGATGCGCTCGCGCTCAGAGAGCGGCACCCCTGGGCCTTCGTCATCGACCCAGATGGTGGCGAACCCCTCAGCAACGCTGGTGCCAATAGTGATCGAGCCTGAGGTCGGCGAGTGGCGAATCGCATTCTCGACTAGGCCGAGCACCAGCTGAATGAGTCGATCGGTGTCACCCGCAATGGTGAGGCGCTTTCGTCCGATGTTCGCGCGAAGACCAAGTCCGACGCGCTTCACGAGTGGCCCAGCACGTTCGATTACTTCACGTCCAACATCATCAAGATTGATTGGCTGTAGGTCAACGGTCACCATGCGCTCGCCACCCTCCGCGTTCGTCTGTCGGCTTGAGAGGGTGAGGAGATCGGCGCTCAATCGACCAAGTCGCTCTGACTCCGCCGCAATGCCGCGCAGCAGCTCAAGGCCCGCTGGCTTTACGAGCCCCTCGCGCTCCAAGATCTCGGCACTGGAGAGAATCACCGAGGCTGGTGTGCGCAGCTCATGGGAGGCGCTCGCGACCAAGGCGCGCTCTCGCGCGGCGGCGGCGGCGATCGGGGCCAGGGCGCGGCGAGCGATCAGCAGCGCCATCACGAGGGCACCGCCCAGTGAGAGAAGGGCAACAAGCACCAGCGAGCCGAACAGGTTCTGCCGCTGGGCATCACGCACGTCAAGGCGACCGGCCACCTGCACATAGCCGAGCACCTTGCCGTTCGGATCCTGCGGGTGCCGGATCGGGGTGGTGACGACGCGGAACTCAGTGCGGCCGATCAGCACGGTTTGCGCCGATGGGCGCGTGGCTGTTGGATCAATGAGGGTGATCACTGGGAATTCAACTCCGCCTCCCGCCGAACGCGCGAGGATTGCACCGGTGGTGTCGAGCACGGCCCACGGGCCGCCCGCGCCAAACTCTTCGTCGCTGATTCCAGGCGGAATTGAAGGTGGCGCATCGTCACGATGGGCGCCAGAAACTACGAAGAACGCCACGCTGATCGCAGATGGCGCACGACCGCTGTCATCTTCGTCTTCGTCATCCGGCTTCTCCGAATCCTCAGGCTTCTTTGAATCTTCCGGCTTCTCCGACTCCTCTGGGGCTTCCGACTCCTCTGGGGCTTCCGACTCCTCTGGCTCTTCTGATTCGCTCGGGCTTGCGCTCGGTTCAGGTGATTCTCCTGGTTCAGGAGAGACCTGCGGAAGTGGTGGGAGCTCCTCTTGAATCTCCAGAACGATGCGCTCCGCTCGCGCCACCAGGGCGTTGTCGAGACCAGCGTCGAGGGCGCTGTTGCCAGCAACGGCTCCGCCCACTCCAACGACCGCCACGATCAACGCCGTTGCACCAAGAATGAAGATTGACATCTGGCGACGGGTGCGCGCCAAGAGCGCCTCGATCCCCTCGCCGCTGAACTCCTCGCGCAGCGGCACGGCTACTTTGCTTTTGGTGCGTCGGCCAATCGGTAGCCAACGCCGCGTACGGTCTTGAGCAGGTCGTTGAAGCCCGCCTCTTCAAACTTCTTGCGCAGGTAATGCACATAGAGATCCACCACATTGGAGTAGACGTCGGGCTCAGCGCCCCAAACCTCGTCAAGAAGCTGCTGACGCGTCAGGGCGATACCGCGATTGCGAATGAGATAGGCAATGAGCGCGTACTCGCGTGCCGAAAGATCAATAACCTTCTCGCCCGCGGTGAGGGCGTGTCGACCCTCGTCAAGCAAGAGCCCAGGCACAATCTCGCGCTCGGCCTCGCCGCTCGCCGACATCTCGCCGCGGCGACCAAGGGCGCGCACGCGGGCCAACAGCTCGGTCGCGGCAAATGGCTTGGTTAGGTAGTCGTCGGCACCAGAGTCGAGCCCCTCGACGCGGTCGTCAACGGTACCGAGGGCGGTGAGCATCAGCACTGGCGTGGTGTCGCCGGCGTGGCGGCGGTCGCGCAGAATCGATGAGCCCTCAAGATCAGGAAGCATGCGATCAAGAATGATCAGATCCCACGATGCCGTCTCCCAGAAGGTGATGCCGTCGGCGCCGGTCGCAGAGAGCTGCACGGTGTGACGCTCGGCGGTGAGGAGTCGCGCAATCAGCGGCCCAAGTCGCGCATCATCTTCAATCAAGAGAATCTTCATAAACCGATCGTGGCGCGCTCATGCGGATCGGTCAAGCGAAACGACTCGCATCTTTGAGATTTCACATCTACGTGCGGAGCAGATTGCGAGAGAAGATGTGGTGCGCCCTGAGGGACTCGAACCCCCGACCCTCTGGTCCGAAGCCAGATGCTCTATCCGCTGAGCTAAGGGCGCATGTGCGTATCTTGGCTTAGATCGCCAAGGAGCGGTATCTAGCGGCGATAGGTGACGCTGCCGTCAGTCGCAACACTGACCTCAATCGCGCGCAGTGGAGTGTTTGCTGGGCCCATGGTTACCTGTCCGGTGGCGGAGAAGCGTGCGCCATGGTTGGGGCACAAGAAGTCCCCACTCCCCGCCTGCCAATCAACGCTGGTCCCCTGATGAGTGCAGGCGCGCTCAAAGGCACGGTAAGTGCTCCCGTCCTTCACCAGCACAGCGTCGGTGCCCCCTGCAGAAAAATTCAAAGCCTGGCCGTCAGCTAGGCCAGATGCACCGTCGATCGCGGTGCCCCCCGCGGGCGCGGAACTTGATGGCGTTGGAGTTGGGCTCGTTCCAGGCGTTGGTGATGGAGTCGCAGTTTCACCCCCCGTGATCGTGGAGATGGCGCGCGAGCGATCCAAGAGCAAGAGGGCAACGATTCCGGCGGCTACGCCCGTGCCGCTCACGAGTGCTGCGCGTCGCTCCGGATTGTGTCCCCGGGGTGCTGCAGCGCCGAGACGAAGCGCTCCACCATCGCCGAGCGCTGCAAGCGCGAGGAACCCCACGAGGTACGGAAGGTCGTTGCCGTAGTAGTAGGGGCTAACGCCCCAGGTTGATGTGAGGGCGAGCGTGAGTGAGATTCCAGCGCCGAGCAGTGCGCCATAGCGCACCCATGAGCCGGTCAGCAGTGATGCGCCAACGAGCAGCTGGGCCACAGCCATCGACGCGCCGATCAGCACCGGTTGCGGCAGCGCCACGGCCTCCACGAGCCCAGCGAGTGGTCCACCCGATGTCACGAAGTAACGCAGCGTTTCACCAATGGAGCCAACGCCTTCAGCTTGTAGGAATCGTGGGTCGAGCATGGTTTTATCGATGCCGGCGTAGAGCATGGTGCCGCCGAGGAAGAAGCGGAGTACCACTGCTGCGACCGTGGCGGAGGCATACGGTGCAAGCGCGGCGGACGCTCGATTCGCGAGCGACGTTCTCTTTTGCGTGGATCGTTTTGGTGTCGACATCGCAGAATTATATCCAAAGATTGAAGCTGGTCGGGGCGAGAGGATTTGAACCTCCGACCTCGTCGTCCCGAACGACGCGCGCTACCAAGCTGCGCTACGCCCCGACCGATCCCACACCGCGGGAGGGGAAGGATAGCGGAACGGGGGCCGCACCCTGCGACTCCCGTCCTTTGCGTTCTGATACTCGGGGTTCTACCCCGTCAGTCCTAGTAGAGCTCGAGGTAGCGCTCAACCTCCCAGTTCGAAACGTGCGTGCGGTACTCGTCCCACTCGGCCTGCTTGGCATCAAGGAAGTGCGAGAGGATGTGCTCACCGAGGGCACCACAGATGACTGGGTTGGCCTTGAGCTCTCCGATCGCCTCGATCAGGCTCCCCGGCAGCTCCTGGATCCCCTTCTGCGCGACTCGTACGGAGTCCATCTCGTAGAGCGACTCCTCGACCGGGTCTGGCAGCACCATCTTCTTCTCGATGCCGTCGAGGCCTGCGGCGATCATCACCGCAAAGGCGAGATACGGGTTTGCCGATGGGTCTGGGCAGCGCAGCTCCATGCGCGTTGCCTCAACTGAGCGGCCCGCCGAAATCATCGGCACGCGAATCAGTGCTGAGCGATTCCGTCGTCCCCACACCAAGTAGGTTGGCGCCTCGTATCCGGGAACAAGTCGCTTGTACGAGTTCACCGTTGGTGCCAACACCGCAATCATCGAGCGCGCGTGCTTCAAGATTCCGGCCATGTACGACTTCGCGATGGGCGAAAGGCTGTACTTATCCTTCGCGTCATAGAAGACGTTCTTGCCGGTCTTCAGGCTGGCTAGGCTGATATGCGTATGCATGCCCGAACCATTGATGCCATAGATCGGCTTCGGCATGAAGCTTGCATACAGGCCGTGCTGCTTGGCGATCTCCTTCAGCGCGTACTTGAAGGTAGTGGCGTTGTCGGCGGTCGAGAGTGAGTCCGAATACTCGAAGTCAATTTCGTGCTGACCTGGCGCCACCTCGTGGTGCGCCGTTTCAATCTTGATACCGAGGGCCTCGAGCGCGTCGACCATGTCCTGTCGCACTTCGATTCCCTGATCGCCCGTGAAGTCAAAGTAGCCGGCCTTGTCGTGCGGCTTCGTGACGGGGTGGCCATCGGCGCCGTACTCAAAGAGGAAGAACTCGAGCTCTGGTCCCATGTTCACCTTGTAGCCGAGCTTTGCGGCGCGCTCGACCTGGCGGCGCAGTGCGCCACGTGGGTCACCGGCAAATGGTGAGCCGTCAGGAAGGAGTACATCGCAGATCACACGCGCCGTGCCAGCGCCGCTCTCGGCGGGTGCCCACGGCAGAATGCGCCACGTGTCCATGTCGGGTCGCAACATCTGATCGCTCTCGGCGATGCGCGTGAAGCCTTCGACCGAAGAGCCGTCGAACCAGGTGCCGTGCTTAATGGCGTTCGGCATCATGTGGATTGGGATCTGCACGCTCTTCGTAATGCCGTGCAGGTCCACGAACTGCAGCTGCACGGTGCGAATGCCGGCCTTCTCGGCCTTGGCTACGGTGGCGAGTGCCGCCTTGGTTTCGGCCTCGGTGCGTGCTCCATACCCCTTCGACATGATCCCCCTCCACCGGGCAGTGCCCGAATCTTGTGCGTACGGCACAGATTTCACCCCCTGCAAGCCAGGGGAGAAGCCGTCGGAAGGAGAATACGGCCTTTC
>CAMAXG010000013.1 GCA_945862225.1 Thermoflexus hugenholtzii JAD2
GACCGACTTTTGCAGTCGGTCGACGAGCCCAGCGTCTCCTAGGTCAACGCGAAGGACGCGATCCATGCGCCCTCTTAGCTGCGCTTCTTGCCAGCGCCGCTTGCCCCAGCATCCGACGAATGTCGTGCTGGATTCAACTCCTTGAACTGACTGTCTACGCAAATGTCCCAGAGCGAGTTTGATCCAAGGATGTTGTACGGCCGCTTCAATGCGGCTTCGATGTCTACTGTCCAGAACGCTTCGTACTCGAGAAGTGCTCCAAGGCGCAGTTTTCCTGCGTCTGGATCCCCCGATTTACGTTGCTCTTCTCGAATTGCGCTGATTCGCTTTGCAATTTCGTTCAATTCTCTCTCGCCCCACTTGCTTCCCGTATCAAAGTGTCGACTGACGAGCGCTTTGAATAGCGGGGGAACCTCGCTAGGCTCCAGGAGACGACCAGTCTTCGCGCCCGTTGGAACTAATTCACCTAGCTCCGTTAACACTTGCCCTGCGGCCCGACCGTTTCCCGCCGCGTACTCCGCAGTGATGGTTTCAAGGAAGGCATCGGGCAAGAGTGCCAGCTTATCTGGGAAGGCACCCTCGAGAACTATCCGTAGCGGTTCAGCCTGGGTATTGCCAAAATGGAGGCTTAGCTCCAAGAACGAATCACGGCCCTCGCCTACCGTCCCGGACTCCACTAGCCGACCATTGTATGCGGCAGCGAGAAGCCTCTGGATCATTGCCTGACGACCTTCGGTAGTGATGAACGCGATGCTGTCCTGATATCCAAGGCGCTGACGCCAGGCAAGTCGATCCATCTGCTTCGGTGAGTGCGCCGCCTTAACCCACGTGTTTACGGCTTCTGCGCCATCTGGAACATCGAGCAACCCAAGGCCGACGACTGAATAGCCAATTGCGATCGAATCCGAGGCGGATCGGGGAACGAAGGTAATCTTTTCAAGATGGTCTGCTAGCGCAGCATTCCCACTCAATACCTTCTTGAACCATGCCAAGATCTTATCTTCTGGCTCCCCTGGGAAGCTTACGGAAATCCTCGTCTCTGCTTCGGTCGAAACAGTTGGCGGGAAGAGGCTCGTGTTCACTTCATTGAGAATCATTGCAGCCAGTCGTGCCGATGCTGAATTCTCAGCAGTGGCATCACCGACACGTACTTCAGCTTCCCTCAAGATTGAAGTTAGGCTGCGGTATCTACTAGTTGCACTGTCTAGTTGTTCGTGCACGAATCCGCGCATTCCTTCAATTAGATCAGCAGCCAATTTTTCGGTCTTCCAAGAATCTTGATCGTCCCAAACTTGCAGCGAGAGACGCTGCGTTTCGAGAAGGGTGGCGCCGACAACCTCGCCTAGGATATCCCCGTTAACTTCTAAACCTTCAGCCGTAAACTTTGCTGCTAGATCTCGCTGAACATCTGCAAAGGTTGAAAGGTAGAATTCGGTTGCATCCGATTTCTGGCTGAGTTGTGCTGATGTGACTAGTGCGGAACGACGCTTACCGGCCGACTCTTCGAGCGCCGCGGCGACTGACAGCAACTCGTCGATGAGCTCTTGAACCCGACCAGCCGTCAAGGCTGCCTGTCGGCGAATCTGTTGAGCGGCGTCTGAGCTCAGATAGGCTGTCCACGCGTGATAAATCTTGGCCTCCTGAACCGCGTCAAAAGTCTCCTCGAGGTCTGCCTTCGGCACTTGCTGCCAAATCTTGGGGATTCTTCGCTCCACAAGATCGCGCACCAATGGCCAGTCGGCTTCTGCAGGGCCTGTGTAAGGCAATTTACCGTCACTGACGTCAACTAGCGCCTTCTGAGCGCTATACAACACGGTCGTAAACTTGCTATTGCTCTGCAGGGCAATATCACGCAAGATCCGACCCACATCGGCAGGCTTGGTCGAGAGCTTGGTAGTCGCATTTGCCATATGCACATCTGCATTCGCATTTGCATTGATTAGAGCGTCTGCCTCGGTCTTGAACGATTGGTAACCCTCAATCACATCGCTAACTGATCGACCACTAAAAACTTGGCTTAGGGAGATGGAAAAATCGGGGTGATTTCCCTGGAGATCTTGCAATCTTACGGGTGCTAGCATCCCGAAATACTCTGCAAATTTTCGACGAACATCTTGATCGTTTTCTGCGTCTGTCTTAGATGGCGCGACTACCTTGATTAGGTACTCACTAAAAAAGTCTTGGGCAATGGTCTTTGCAACAATACCTTTCTCGTCAGAAATTTCCACAGAAGCGGCAAGGGCGAATGGTCGCTTGCCGACAAATGTTGGGTGCTCAAGCTGCAACAGCCCTGTATCGTTGATGAGCCGATCAAGTAGTGGCATGTATCGCTGGGCACCGCCATCTACACCTTCAGTTTTTGATGAGGTGACATCAGACACCAGATCCAGGGCAAACCTGGCGATTGAAGTTTCGACCTTTTTCTGCTTGAGATGAACAGGCGTATCGAATAAGAATGCGTTCTTCACAATGCCCGCATCTAGTTCCAACTTGTAGCCATTCGGGTAGAGCATCGGCTTCTGCTTCACTGGAGGTGGTGCGTTCTGGAGGTCAATTAGGGAGCCAAGATCGGCAAGCCCTCGAGCCGCATTCAATCGGCTTGATCGTCGCTTCGTCTCAGCCAAAACGCCGTCAAACGCGGCCGGCAAAACAACGAGTGGCACAACCGTAACGGAAGTATTCAGCTCTTTAAGCGCATGATCCGCAACCAACTGAATGACGTCATACATGATTCCGCCACCAGTTCCGCCGGAGAGTGAACCGCCAACAAGGATGATGACCTTGTCGGTTACCTGCCCATTTGGGTTGTACTGCTCTAGATCTCCCTTGCTTGTAGCGAGACGCTTAAGGGCATGATCAAATTGGCTCAGGAAACCGTCGGTTCCACGGTCGGACAACATCGCAAAAAAAGCTGCTCGCCCGATTGTTGGATATTGACCAGCTCCGACTGCTAACGGCGCAAATGTTGGCTCGGTGCCCCAATCTCCAGTGCGTGGCGGAAGCCAGCTACGGGTTGCTTCATCTTCGATGGTCCGAAGTTGATTCGTGATTTTATTTGAGGCCGAGAAATTTGGCAGAGCATGGATCAACGTCGCTGTAGCACCCGAAACCTTTGGGTCACGAGCTAGGGTTGCGTATGTTGTCGCCAGATCGGATTCGGCGTAATCGATGTAGACAGTTTGAATAAACTTGGGAAGCTCAAATGGCTGTAGGCCAGTAAGTTTGCTGCCATCAAGTCGCAACTTGTTGCCGTTTGGACCACAGATCTGGTGGCGTAGCATCCGCTCGAGCTCACGCCCAATAGTTTGCCCGCTGCCGCCAACACCTACGTACAGGAAACGCTGACCGAAACTCATCTCAACCTCCTCCTACTACAACTACAACGCTTTGTTTCTTGGTTTCTGCTCTGAGCCAGAGAGACGCGAACCGACGTTTGGCGGAGCCGATGGCTTGCTTGATGGGTTCCCGTAGCTAAACACCGCGACCACCCCGGGCTTTAGCTCCACCTTTTCGCCCATCGAGAACCGGAATCGATTGCCTTTCGCCGTTGGTCCAAGATTTAATGCTGTTCGATCGATCACCGTTCCAGGAAGGAACCGGAAAAACGCTCGCGAAACTTTCACCTGTGCAATTGTTGGATTTGGGGTGCGAGCGGCCATCGCGCCATTGCCTGCATCTTGAATATTCAATCCAACCAAACGACCACCGCGTAGGCCAACATTGGGCTTTCCGTTAATTGACACTTGCAAATCGAGCCCGATCCAAACCAATCGCATGATGATTCCAAGTGCCAACAGAGCTAACACCCACAAATTGCAGCCTAGCCACTGAATTGACGGAAACGTGGCAATGCAAGGTAGACGGTCAATAGGTGGCACATCGGGTGTTGGACTTGGGGTCGGCACAGGCTCTTCTGGGCAAGATGCGGGCCTTTCCGTGGTTGAACCCGTTATTTCAAGCTCTTCTCCTCGAGCCACTGTTGTGCCTGGTTTTGATATCCCAATTGGATATTCTGTGCCAACGACTCCGGGGCTGACTGTTACAATCAATTTGGCATCTTCAAGGATGCGCACAAGCTCGTCCACTGTTGCACATGCGTAGCTAGGGATTGATGCTAGGCAGGCAATTTCTTCAAGCGCTCTTGCAATAGCATCAGCAGCCTCATCGGCGTTCTTGAAATAGACTTTTTCCCAGCTGATCGCGTTTGTACAATTTGCAATCGGCTCAAGATCGCCTTGAGTGAAGGTGTCTTTTAACCATTTCTCGGTATCTGGCTTGATTCCCACGCCTGTCGCAACGGGCAAAACTGCACAAGTTGTGCCGCCGGATGCTATCTCCGCTTCGGTTTTATCATCTGGTTTGCCGTCTGTAAATAGAATCAAGCCACACCGAGCACCAGTCCCAAAGTTCAACACGTCAAAGTTTTGTGCGTAGAACGTGGCGCCTAGCCTATTACTGCTCTCACGATATAGAGAAGAAATGGTTTGCAGGCAGCTGACGAGAAGGTTGACATTTTCTTTTGTATTTCCTGCACAGCGTTGTCCGTTGGAATCAATGACTTTGAATCTTCCTTCGCCGCCGTAGACGGCAACCTTGAAGGTAAGCGCGCGGTCAGCATAGGTTTGGCTTGAGTTTTCAATCTGAGTTGCTAGCGCGCCGACGGCATTTGAGAGGTCCATGTTGATAGGAGTACAGGGCGAATATCGCTGATCTCCGCTAAAGCAGAATATGGACCCAGAAAAGTCAAAGGAAAAGACGGTAGCCACGTCTTCTGTAGCCGCGTTGACCGCGGCGGGCCGGGCAGCGGCCGGCGCAAACATCGAAAGCGCGACGGCAAGGCTAACCAGGGCGATGCGTAGGCGGGTCATGGCGGTCCTCCCTCGACTGTGTGTGATACGCGGTCAGTAAGTGGATGCGAATCCTACTCGCTTTCAAGCCCGCTGTGGGGGCGAATCCTGAGAGTTATCCACATTTTCATGAGGGGGTGTCGGGTGTGTGGCACGACCGCACGGTGGGGGTGGCAAAAGTCTGGTTTGTTACACCCCTGCGGGGGGCTCCCCCGCTAGGATCGCCGTATGAGCCCTGATCCCTCGTCACATTCTCCGGCCGCCCGCGCTGAGGCCCAAGCGATGGCGCTCGGCTTCGCCCATGACGGTGAGCGGCGGGCGTTCGAGCGGTTCCGAGAAGAGCTCACCCCCCAGGGCTGGGTGATTGCGCACAACCTCTATGTGGCACGACGCGAGGAGCGTGGCGCACACACTCACGAGCTCGACCTGCTGCTGCTGCACCCGCAGCGGGGCATGGTGATGGTTGAGGTGAAGTGCGGCCGGGTGGAGCGGACGGCGGAGGGGTCGTGGCTCCAGAACGGCAGCCCGATGCGGAAGCCGCCCGACCTGCAGGCGACGAAGGCAATCTACGAACTGCGCGACGTTCTGAAGGATCACCCGCTCTGGGAGCGGCTCGGCATCAATCCGGCCAGCGGCTGGATGCTGGCTCTGCCAGATGCAGACGCAACACAGGTTGTGCGCCAGAAGATCGACGGCACGATCAGCCTCGCCTCCGATCAGGTGATCGATCGCATTGCCCTGGCGCAGCCCGGCGCGATCGCCAAAGCGGTGGAGACGTTCGCTGCACGCATCAGTAAGGGTATTGCGGGCAGTGACCCAGGTTTCGACTGGACCAAGCAGGCGATGGAGATCATTGCGCCCGCACTAGGATTTAGTACGAGCCTGATTGGCGACCTCGAGGTCGATCGAAAGCGACTCGAAGATGACGAGCGCATTCATCGCGATTGGGTCGAGAACCTCTCCGCGTTCTCTCGCCTGCACTTTGATGCGGGTGCTGGCGCGGGGAAGAGCGTGGTGGCACGACTGCGCGCCTACTCGCTTGCCGAAGCCGGGCAACGCGTGCTCTTTGTTTGCAGCACAGCAAGCCTCGCAAAGTCAATGCAGAGCGATGTCGCAGCCAAAGGCGCAAAGCTGATCACGGTAAACACCGCGCATCAGGCGCTCATCATTGCGGCACGCGCAACGGGTAGCGCTGAAACGTTTGGCATTAATCAACAGGGTCCGCTCACTAACGAGGCGCTGGGTAGTGTGCTACCACACGCGGCGCAAATTGCAACAGCTTCGCCGGAAAAGTACGACGCGCTGATTGTTGACGAGGCGCAGGACCTAGGGCCCGATGTGGTGGAGGGGCTCACGGGCTTCTTGAAAGATCCGGCCAGCGATTCGATTTGGACCTTTGCCGATGAGTACCAGCGTCTTAGTAGTGAGGCGCAGCCATCCCCTGCGCTGCGCGGCGTGGAGCGGATCGTCATGCGACAGAACCATCGGAATCCTGAGCCGGTCTTCCGGCTTGCCGAGGGGCTGCGCGCCGACGGGGTGAAACGTTTCAGTCGTAAGGGTGGCGTCAGTTCTCATCGAGTGGAATACCGGCCGATCCCAACTGGAGTGACGCAGCGGGCGGCTCTTGAGGGGTTGCTCGGTGAGCTCCTGGGTCAAGGGATTCAGCCGGGGCGCATCGCGGTGGTAACGGTCAGCGAAAAGACGAAAGGGAATCCCCTCTTTCACCCGCGACGCATTGGTAAGTTCGTGGAGTACGGGAACCCGCAGCTCGATGCTGAGGGGAATCGGATCCCGGCGCCTCCAGACGAGCTCCCGATTCCCGATCCAACCAAGGTGTATTTCGACTCGGTTCGCCGCATTAAAGGGCTTGAGCGGGGTGTTGTGATCCTGGTTGACGTGCCGCATCCTCGCGAGATCGGTTCCGAAGAGCGCCGCCTCCTTTATGCCGCCGCTACGCGCGCCACTACCTACCTCGCCGTAATCGGCTCCGCCGACCGACTCGGGGCGCTGAAAGCCATCGCCGACGGGTACCGCCCGTAGCATCGTGGCCGACCGCCGAGCCGCTACACTCCCCCGCATGAAGCGAGCCCGCCAGCTGGTTGCCACCGTCCTTGCCGCCGCCGCACTCGTGGTGACGGCCGCGCCGAGCAGTCCACCCTCTATTGATGACCTGGCCTGGAACCCTATCTTCGGCACGACTAGTGGCCCGTTGGCCAATGGCGCCGTGTGGGCGATCACGGTTGATGGTGACGATGTGTATGTGGGTGGCGCCTTCACCAACTTCGCCGGCATTGCCGCCGCAGACCGCATCGCCAAGTGGGACGCCGCGGGCCAGGCATGGGAGGCACTCGCTCCAGCCGGTGCGACCGATGGACCCATCACGGCGGGAACTATCTACAACATTGCTGTCGACGCAGGGGTTGTCTACGCGGGCGGCAAATACACCGTTGATATTGGTGGCTATGACTGCACCAACCTCGCCACATTTACCACTGCCACGAGCACTTGGGAAGGATTCGGCTCCTGCCCAAGTAACGAGCTCATTGACCCCACGAAGACCGTCTACACCGTGGAGAAGATTCCAGGTGGACCGCTCTACGTCGGCGGCAACTTCTTGAATGCCAACGGCGACAGCAACTTTGACTTCGGTATCTACGGCACCGATACCGGGAGCGGGTGGTCCTGGAGCGGCCTCGGTGATAACGGTTCGGGCGGCGCGGCACTCGGCGCGTTCGTCTCAAACATCGTGGTGCACCCCGATGGCGGCGTACTCGTCGCAGGTGACTTTGGCGGAGCTGGCGGCGTGACAGGTGCGAATTCGTTAGCGCGCTTCGACGACACGCAGACCCCGAAGTGGTTCGCGCAAGACACCCCAGCCGTGACCTTCTACGGGGCGCTAAACACGGGCACACAACTCTTCGCCTCTGGTTGGGAGGGCGCTTACCTTCACACTGGTGGGAACGCGTGGCGTGAACTCTGTGCGACCGAACTGGGCGTCGCAAGTGCAACGTGGGGATCGCTGGCAACGACGAGCGGCGGTCTGCTGCTGGTGGGCGGAACCAACGGCCTCTATGCCTGCGACACAACAGATGGCGGCTCGGCGACACTCGTGCCCAACGCCGGAACGGTTCGAGTGCTGGCGAGCTATCGCGGCGCCACGATTGTTGGCGCCAGCACCACGTTGGCGGGCGGTAGCGACTACATCGCCGTGCTGGGCGACGTCCTCCCCTCGACCAACGGCAACAGCCGCCAGGCCACTGACATGGTGATCCTGCTCGCCACGCTGACCGCCCTCACGGCGATCGCCGGCACCCAGCTCCTCCGCCGCGCCTAAGGCGCACAAGAGGACGCGCACAGCGGCCCACTATCCCCCATACTCGCCCCAGCACGCTCACCCTGAGCGTGCAGTTAGGGAGGGAACATGTCGTTACTTGGTGCAAAGAAGGGGAAGGAGCTCGGCTTTAGCGACTTCGTGTCGTCTGCGGTTCGAGGGCTCTTCATGCCCTATTTCAGCCTGCCGATCATCGTGCTCGGCGTCGCGGTTGGGTACGCAACCGACTTGGTCTTGAAGCCGATCTTGGTTGACGGCTTTGAGAACGTTGGCTCGATCGGCGCCATGGCTGGCCCGATCGCCACCGCTTCGGGGATCTCGATCATCACGGGCATCTTCATTGCCGTGTACGGCCAGATCTACGGAGCACTAGCAACCTCGGCGAAGGCTGGCACGCCAACCATTGGTGAGGCGTTTGCCGTGATTGGCCAGCGTGGTCTCTCGGTCTTTGCCGCAGGCCTCTTGGTGACGCTCGCCACGGTGGGGATCTTCATCGTTGGGCTCGTCGTCGTGATCGGCGGCGCCATTGCTGCCAACGCGGGCGGGGTGACAACGGGGTTATTCATCCTCTTCCTCGTGGTCTTCATCTATCTGTCGATGCGCCTCGGCCAGGCCGGCTGGTTCGCAGCCGATGGCATGGGTGCCATTGATGCAGTCAAGGCCTCGTGGAGCCGCACCCAGGGTCACCTCATGAAGATCTTCTTCTGGAGCCTTGGTGGCGCCGTGGTCTTCACCGCCGTTGGTGCACTCGTCGGACTCCTGACCAGCTCGCTGCCAACTGCAATTGGCAGTTCAATCGGCACCGGCGTTGGCCTGGTCTTCACCTATGCGTCGGGAGCCGTGCTCTACCGCCGCATCACGGCGAAGTAGGGCGCACACGATCTAGAGACTCGCTCCACGCGGAGCCGAAGCCCCCTCGGTCGCAGCGATGCGTGCCGAGGGGGTTCTTCGTTCCCCCTCCCGCTACACTCCCCCTTATGAGTAAGCAGCCGATCCGCGCCTATTCGGGGATCCAGCCGAGCGGGGCGCCGCACCTGGGGAATGACCTGGGCGCCATCCGCAATTACGTGGCGCTGCAAGAGAACTACGAGTCCATTTACTGCATCGTCGATTACCACGCCCTGACCAGCGTGCATGACGGCGAGAAGCTGCGACGCCAGACGCGTGAGATGGCCGCGGCGCTCATTGCCCTGGGCCTCGACCCGAACAAATGCACGCTGTTTGTGCAGAGCCATCGCCCCGAGGTACAGGAGCTTGCATGGATCCTGATGACCGTCACGCCCGTGAGCTGGGTCGAGCGGACTCCTACCTATAAGGAGAAGAAGGCGCAGCAGGCCGACGACATCAACCACGGCCTCCTCACCTACCCGATCCTGCAGGCGGCCGACATTCTGCTGCCGAAGGCGAGCGTGGTGCCGGTGGGCAAGGATCAGGCCGCGCACCTAGAGCTGAGCCGCGAGATCGCCCGCTCATTCAACAACAAGTTCGGCGACACCTTCCCAGAGCCAGAGGCCGTCTTCACCACCGCCCCCGTGGTGCTGGGCACCGATGGCGAGAAGAAGATGAGCAAGTCGATCGGCAACACCATCGACATCCTGGGCGACCCCGCCGTGATCACCAAGCAGGTGATGGGCTCAGTGACCGACACCAAGCGCCCACTCAAGAGCGACCCGGGGCACCCCGAGGCCTGCAACGTCTGCCAGCTGCACAAGCTGGTGAGCGCCAACTACGACGAGCTCTGGCAGAACGAGCGCGCCGCCCTCACCGGCTGCGCCGACATGAAGCGCCTCCTCGCCGAGCGCCTGATCGCCCACTACGCCCCCGCCCGCGAGCGCTATAACGAGCTCCTCGCCCTACCGCACGAAGTGGACAACATCCTCGGCGACGGTGCCGCCCGCCTCTTGCCCATCGTCACCGAGACGATGCGTGAGGTGAAGGAGAAGGTTGGGTTAGCGTAGGCCTAAGTAAGGCTGAACTTCTGTCGTGCGCGCAAGGCTCACTTAATCAGATTCGAGCGGGACCACTCCGGCATCGACAAGGTACCTATAAGTCTCATCCATCGACTCATCTTCGGGCAAAAAGATGACACTTCCGTCTCGCCCTCGAGTCAAGAGAACCCGATAGGCATTCTTTCGCAGCTCAAAGGCGGACTTCACAACTGTGCCTTTCTTGTAGTTTCGTGCGTCGTCATTGCTCCAGGCACCGTTTTGGCGCACCAGGTCACTTCCCCATGCGAGGAGTGATTGGTCTAGCTCGAGCCCCTGCGCACCAAACTCTGTGGCGACCGATTCTAGATTCGTGCAAGAACCTGGATGGCCAGGCCCTTCCGCGAACCAAGGGCCATTACGCATGGTCTTCGTTGACTGCCAGTCATTGGCAACCCCGTGGGCCGAAAGAATCCGATCGCGCGAGCTTGCGATGACGCCATATCGCCTACTTGGCTCTCCCTGATATCTATCGCGCAGGTACTGCTTCCCCTGTTCGAGGTCCCTCGTGATGTACAGCCGATACCCGTCCACTCTCAGATGCTCTGCAAGACGTGCGAGCTCTTCGATTGGAGCATCGTTTAGTAATCCCTCCACCCACGGAGCAAGATGCTGTGCGGCATGGAAGCGGATTGTCGTGTCGAGGCTCAACTCGGTATGGGCGCGAATGGCAGTGGTTGAAGGAATCTGAGGTGCGATGAGTGAATCCGGCCCATGAATGGTCCAGTCGGCCACATTGGATTGTGCCTGCACCGCATCAAACCATTGTCCAGTGCCGCCCTCTTCGCCGACGTGGATCTCTTGACCAGTACCAATGAGTCCGACAACTACGCACCAATCTGGCACGCGGTTCGCGAATTCGATAAACAGCTCAGGCTCGGATTTCCCTGCAGCTCTCCCGTCTTTATGGCCTTCAGCCACACGTCGGGCATCCCACGCGCGTTGCGCTTCGTCATAAATGAGTACGTGCTCGTCCGGCACCAACTTTTCTGACTTGGAATACCTCGCCACGTATTCCTTGACGCCACGAACGAAGGTCTTGCCGTCGCCTCCTGCCGCCTTGAGCTGATACTGCAAAACGTCTACTAGTGGACCATTGCCCGATAGGAACACCGCGGGGATCCTCTTGCCAGACGCTCGCTCAACCGCGATGTCGTCGAGCCAACGCGAGTGGGCAAGCTGTAATCCAACGAGCGTCTTCCCAGAACCTGGTGCCCCCCTAAGCAGGATGAGCTTCCTGGTCTTAGTCTTCGCCGCTTCGATGCACAGCTCCCTGATTAGCTCCATCGTCGCGGCCGTGGCAGCGTGTGCTCGCCGAATGTATCGGAGCTCCCCTGTTTCCATGAGCTCGCGGGCAGCCTCAATGATGCTTGGGAGTGGGCTGTAGGCCTCGTCAGATAGGAAGCTTTCGACTGAGATATCTGAATCACTGGCTGTGCCCTTTTGCTGGGCGACGAAGTCATCGATGCTGTCTGGACCAATGATGGTCACGCCATCAACTGTGCGCTTTGCAGATTTTGATCGCATCGGTACAAGTACTGGCCACACTTCTCGATCGGCGCACGCAGCGTGGTACGCCCGAAGATCGCGCGCGTACCCTGCAGCTTGATCAATATCAGCACGTGTTGGCTGATCTTTTCCCTTTAGCTCTAGGACAAATACGGCGCCACGTGCGAGCAGGACAAAGTCCGCACGTCGAAACTCCATCGGAAGTTGGTACTCCATGATCGCCACGGGATTGCCCGCGGCGGCCTCACTGATTTGCTTGCTCTCTCGCTGTAGTGGGGGGATCGAGTCGTCCCAGGCACGAATTTGGGAAGGACTGGCGTCTTCTACAAATCGTTGGAGCGCCTCTGAGATCGAATGGGGTGGTTGGGATACGAATTCGCTCAATGGCGATGCCCAACCTGCGTTGACTTGCCCCTTCGCTTCTTTCTGACTCATATATGAATGTTAGTCGGGTTTGCGTCTAGAACCCAAGTCGATTCTTTGGCGCTGGTTTGGTGAGTCGCTGCTTCAGGCGAGTAGCACCCAGTTCCGTACCGGGAATAGTGGGTACCCGCACGAAGAGGCTGATCCTGCGACGGCTGTTCCCACCCTCTTCAGTGCGAGCTACGCTATGGAGGCTCATCGCAATCTTTGTAAGCGCCATGCGCAATTCTGACGGAACTGCGGTTGCAAGGGGTACGGGATATTTCAACCTGGGATGTGTGAGCAACCGTGAACCAATAGAACTCGTCGAGGTCTGCCTTGTATTCAGCATTGCGCCAAGGAGCACTGCGTTCATAGACCCTAATCGGCTAATCACCCGTTCAAATGTTGCTACATAGTCCTGGCTCCCGTCGACGCTCCCGCGAGTCGAAGGAGACTCTATGGCAACCTCAAACCAATCTCGAGACAAATAGATTTGAAAGCCGTCATTCATCAGGTCACATTAATTCATCTTCAGGCTGAGGCCGTACTTCTCTTATTCTAGGAAGGCGCTTACTGGTACCGCGTCTCCAGGTAGGCGCTCGCCACGGCGGCGTCGATGGTGGCGGGCACCGGTACGACGCAGCTGGTGGCAGTCACGGTGCCGCGGGCAACGGCCTCGAGGCAGCGGGCCTGCAGGGCGAAGCCGAGGTCCATGGCCTCAATGGAGTTGCCAATTGGGCGGGGGCCGGCGAGGTTGAACATGTGGCCGCGGGCGACCAAGTGCACGGCGTTGCCGTTCTTCAGGCGAAGCGTAAGCAACTCGTCGGCGTACTCCTCTTGGCTCGCCACCTCGGGCGAGGCGAGCATGCCGGCCACGTCGATCTCTTCGGGGAAGTGCCCGGCGTTCGCCAGGATCACGCCGCTGCGCAGCTTCGGCAGGTCGGCGGCGGTGATGACTCCCTGGGCGCCGGTGACGGTGATGATGATGTCGGCGTTGGCGAGGGCCTCGTCGCGCGATGGGGTCTCGAATCCGTCGAGGTGCGCGCGCAGCTTGAGCACCGGGTCGCGCTCCACCACAGCGACCTTGGCGTACCCGCCACGGAAGTTCGCCGCCACGCCGCGGCCCACCGAGCCGTACCCAAACACCGTGACGCGCTCACCGTTGATCGTTTTGTTGGTGATGCGCAGGTACGACTCCAGGGCGCTCTGCCCCACCCCGTGTTCGTTCTCGGCGAACTGCTTGATCGGGCTGTCGTTGATGACCAGGATCGGCATGTTGAGTTTGTCGCGCAGCGGCTCAAGGCGCATGCGTCCCGAGGTCGTCTCTTCGGTGCCACCGCGCAACGTTGGATACGGGCTCTGCAGGTAGTGCATGTATAAATCACCGCCGTTGTCGAGGATCAGGTCGGGCTTGGCGGCCACGACCTGCGCGAGGTACGTAGCGTGTACGGCGGCATCTTTGGTCGCTTCGCCGATCACGGTGGCGCCATGCGCGCGGAGGCGCTCAACGGCGTCGGCCTGCGTGGTGTTGAGGTTGCCAGTGGAGACGAGCTTCGCGCCGCCCGCCTGCAGAGTCAGCAACAGGGCGACCGTCTTCGCCTCGAGGTGGATACCGGTGCCAATGGTGAGGCCGGCGAAGGGCTGGGTGCGGGTGAACTCTTCGGCAATGCCACGCAGCAGCTTCGACTGCTCGGCGACCCAATCAATGCGTGTGCGCTGCATGGGCTGCAGTGTACGCCTACGGCGTGCGCTATCGTTTCTGCTCTGCGCGATATGCGCGATGGATTGGAGGGTGCAATGAGCGACGAGGGTTGGCGCGCGTTTCTGGCGGCAACGGGTATTGAGGAGTGGGTGGTGCTGCATGGCGGCCCAACCGCCGTCTACCGCACCTCGTCGCTTGCCGATGCTGCCGCCCTGGCGCAGGCAATTGCTGCGGTGCCCGGCCTTAACGGCACCCACGCGCAGATCAACCTGCTCTCTGATCGCGTGACGGTGCGGCTGACGCGTGACCAGTTGGTCATTGAGGAGCCACACATTGAGCTTGCACGTGCGGTTTCTGTGGTGGCAAAGGCACATGGTGCCGTGGCTGACCGGAGTGCGGCGAACGAGGTGCAGGTTGCGATCTCAGCGAAGCCCGATGCGATCGACCTGGGCTTCTGGCGTGCGGTGCTCGGCTATGCGCCGATGGCCGAGGACAACGCGATCGATCCGCTCGGCAATAGCTCCACCGTCTGGATGCAAGATCTCGACGAGGCGAAGCCGTTGCGCCACGCCATGCACATCGATGTCTCAGTGCCGCGCGAACAGGCGGAGGGGCGGCTCGCCGTGGCGGTGGCGGCGGGGGGCGTGGTCGTTGACGCGTCGCATGCGCCGTCCTACTGGATCCTTGCCGATCGTTCTGGCAACAAGGTTTGCATCGCCGCCTGGCCCGATGGGGCGGTGGATTCGAGCGAGGGCGCGTAAGCCTCGCTAGCTGCGAACGAGGAGTGCGAGTGCCGTAATCACCACCAGGATGGTGGTGGCGGCGACAACGCCCACACGCAGGCGCGGTGCGCTACTTGGCTGCAGCTCGGGAGTAGTGGCGTGATCGAGCTCCACCGCCCAGGCGTGCGCACTCACCTCGGCCTCCACGAGCAGCCGGCGAATCTCGGTCTCGCTCCACTCTGGGTTCGGGCGCGGCGAGATGGGCTCCTCTTCGAGCGGTAGTCGTAGGGGCGTGTAGGTGTTCACGGCGCGATTCTGCAGGGCGATTGTCAACAGAAGGTAAGCACGAAATCGGCCCCCACGGCATAGAACAGATGTTCTATACTCCGCCGTCCTATGGCTGAGTCTGCCGCACGAATCGAGGCTGTGACCCGCCTCCAGCAGCGCTGGGGTGCGGGGATCATTCGGCGCGGGGTCGAGGTGGGTGACGCGGGGCTGCGGGTGGCGCCGGCCCGTGCCACTGGGGTGGCGGCACTCGATGCGCTGCTCGGTCGGCGCGGCCTCCCCGACGGTCTCACCCTCTTGCGCGGCGGCTTCGGCGCGGGGCGCACCACGTTGGCGCTGCGCGCGTTGGCAGCAACGCAAGCGGCGGGTGGTGCTGCGGCATGGATCGATGCGGCGCGCAGCTTTGATCCGCTCGAAGCGGCAACGCGCGGCGTTGCGTTGCGCGATCTGCCGATTCTGGTTCCCCTGCATACGGGCGAAGCGGTGGAGATGGCCGGTGCGCTGTTGGCCGCCGATGCTACGGATCTGCTGGCGCTTGACCTTTCACTGGTGCGCAGTGCTGCGGTGCGTAGCGATGCGCTGGAGCGACTCGCAGCGCGCGCGCGTCGCGCCGGTACTTCGCTGCTCTTGCTGCTCGATGCTGCGGTACCGGTGCATGCCGATGCCGCGGTGTCGTGTGCCGTTGTTTCGTGGTTGCGCGTTGGTGCCGATGTGATCGGTCGTCGCCTGTTGTTGACGATGGAGGCTGGGCCACGCACCGGCGCGACGGCGGTGGTGGATGTGTATGAGGGTCGCGGCGCGCGCGCCGATCTGCGCATTGGTCGCCTACCGATTGAGGAGGTGGCATGCGCACCCTTGCGCTCTACTGGCCAACACTGAGCCGCGCTGCTGGTGATGCTGGTGACGACCGCGCGGTGCGGCTGCGCAGTGCGCGGCATGCGCTCGGTCGCCTCTCACCCCTTGTTGCTGGGAGTGATAACTGCGGACTGATTGAGATCGGCATCGACGGACTGCAGGCGCGCAGTGGAAGCGAGCGCGACATTGCGGCGATTGCACTACGCGCCGTTGGTGTGCATCTGCGCGAGCGACCGAGCACTGCAGTGTCGAGCAGTCGCCTACTCGCGGTGCTGCTGGCGTGTGGTGGTGGCGACGAGGTGCAGGTGGTGCCACCCGGCGACGAGGCGGAGGGGTTGGCCGGCTACCCCGTGGATGCGCTGGCCCTGGGGGCGACCGAGTACGCGGCGGAGAGCATGAGCGACGCCCTGGAGCGCTGTGCCCTGCTTGGCCTCCGCACCGTGGGGGCGCTCGCCCGCACCCAGGCGGCGGCCCTTGCCGCTCGCGTTGGCCCCATTGCGGGAACCCTGCTCACGCTCGCCCGCGGCTTCGATGTGCAGGCGATCGCCCCTGCGCCGCTGCCGCGGCGCCTGCTCGCACGCGCCTCGTTCGAGATGCCCCTCACCTCGCTGGAGGAGTTCCGCTTCCCGTTGCGGCGGCTGCTCGACGAGCTGCTGGTGCGCGTGCGGCGCGACGGTGCGGCGGTGGGCATCGCGCGACTCCACCTGGCGCGCGAACGCTCGGCCCCGGTGCGCGCCGTGGCACGACTCCCCGTGCCGAGCGCCGACCGCACGCAAATTGAACGGTTGCTCATTGCTGCCCTGGAGCGCGCACTGCTGCGCGGCCTCGGTGACGATGGCGTGGTGAGCGCCCAGTTGCGCTTTGACGGTGTGCTCCCCGCCACGGGCGATCAACTCACGCTCCTTGGCGCGCGCTCGCCGCGCGTGGATCGACTCGCCTGGAGCACCGCCGCGATCGCCGTGCGCTTTGGCGCCGATCGCGTGATGCAGGGCGACGTGGTGGATGGCGACGATGCGCGCAGTGAACGTCGCGTCACCTGGCGCCGCACGCACCCCGAGGTGCAAGAGTGACGCGCGTGCTGCGTCCGCCGAAGCGCATTGACGTGACGCTTGATAGTTCCGGACGTCCACGGATCGTTCGCCTTGATCGACACTTTGATCACGTCTCGGTCGTAGAGGAGTGGCGGGTGAGTGAGCGCTGGTTAGCGACGCCTATTGATCGCGCGTATGTGAAAGTTGTGGGGTCGACCTGGTTGGTGCTGATCTTCCAAGATCTCTTCACGGGAGACTGGTTCCTTGAGCGCATCTTTGACTGATGCGCCGCGTCCGATTCCGCTGGTGCCGTTTGCCGAACTGCATGCGCGTTCGGCCTTTAGCTTTCTGCGCGCGACCGCCACGCCCGAGCAGTTGGTGGCGCAGGGGGTTGCGCTCGGGTTGAGCGGACTCGCCCTCGTTGATGAGGGCTCACTCTCTGGCGCGGTGCGCTTCGTGCGCGCCGCCGAAGCGGCGTCGCTGCCGGCGCTCCTCGGCGTGGAGTTCGAGATGGCCGACCCGGCGGTCCCCGACCGCGACGGCGTGGTGCTGCCGCTGCCACGTGCTGGTGGTGCTCGTGCTGATTCTGGTGCGGTCGACGGGCGCCCCGATCGCCCACTCCCCGAGCGCCAGCGGCGCCTCCTGACCGAGCTCGTGCCGAACGCCGAACGGCGCGGGGTGGCGGATGCCGAGCTTGGCCCGCGCCTGGCGCTGCTCGCCACGAACGAGGCGGGGTATCGCTCCCTGGCGCGCCTGCTGAGCCGCTCCAACCTCGCCGCCAGTAAAGGGGTGACGCGCCTCACCCACGCGCTCCTCGAAGAGCACTGTTTGGAACGGCCGGGCTCCCTGCTGGTGATCTCGCCCTTTGTTGAGAGCGAGATCAGCCGCCGCCTCGCCACGGGCGATCGTGTTGGCGCGCGCGCCGCCGCTGAGCGACTCGCAGCCTTCGGTGGATCGCTGCACCTGCAGCTCGTCAACCAGCAGCTTCCTGGCGGTGCCTGGTTGCTTGCCGAAACCATCGACCTCGCCAACGCGTGCGGGTTGCCACTGGTGGCGAGTGCCGCGCCGCGCTGTGCTGCGGCGAGCGAGCGCGAGCTACTCGACACCGTTACCGCGATTCGGCACGGTGTTGCAATGGAGCGACTTGGCCCACTGCGCTTTGCCGCCGCCGATGCACATCTGCGCTCTGGTGTTGAGGTGTTGGCGATGCAGCCGTCGTGGGGTGCCGCGGTTACGCGCACATGTGAGATTGCTGCGCGAGCCGATCTGCATCTTGACTTTGCGAGGGTGCGATTTGCGGGCATTGATCTGCCCGCAGGGGTGAGTGCCGACCAGGAGTTGGCGCGACAGGTGTGGGCGGGGGTGCCCGGCCGCTACCCCGAGGGCGGTGACGAGTTGGTGCGCCGAATTGCGAACGAACTCGCGGCGATTGAGCGCACTGGGCTCGCCGAATTCTTTCTGCTCTGCGCCGACATCGTGCGCGGCGCGCATCGCAACGGCATTGCGGCGCAGGGTCGCGGCAGCGCCGGTGATTCGGTGATCGCCTATCTGCTCGGCATTACGCGCGTCGACCCGATTCGGCACAACCTGATCTTTGAGCGCTTCCTCAATGAGGGTCGTGAGTCGTACCCCGATGTTGATGTCGACTTCGCCTCGGACCGACGCGACGAGGTGATCGATGCGGTGCTCGATCGATTCGGGCCGCGGCACGTGGCGATGGTCTGTACGTTCATTACCTATCGCGCGCGGTCGGCGGCGCGCGACGTGGGGCTGGCACTCGGCCTGCCGCAAGAGTTGGTTGACGAGGCGGCGCGTCGGTTAGAGACGGGTGACCCGGCGCAGATTGGCCTCGACCTTGCCGCCGATGCGCGCTGGGGTCGCCTCCTTGCGGCTGGCAGCGGCGAGGGCGCCTGGAGTCGCTGGCTGCGCCTCTGTGCTGAGATCGATGGGCTCCCCCGCCACCGCTCGCTGCACCCAGGGGGCGTGGTCGCTACCGCTGAGCCACTCGACGAACTCGCCCCCGTGGAGCGCTCCAGTGATGGGCAGCGTGCCGTGCTGCAGTTCGACAAGCACGACATTGAGGCGCTGAAGCTCGTGAAGCTCGACCTGCTCGGCCTCGGCATCCTCACCGCCATTACTGATGCGCTTGATCTCATTGAGCGCGATCTGGGCGCTCGCCCCAACCTCGACGCCCTCCCCGAGGAGACCCCCGAGATCTGGCGCGCCATTGGCGCCGCCGACACCATCGGTGTCTTTCAGATCGAGAGTCGCGCCCAGCAGCAGTCGCTGCCGCGCACCAAGCCCATCAAGATGGACGACCTGGTGGCGCAGGTCGCCATCATTCGCCCCGGGCCGATTCAAGGAAATGCGGTGCACCCGTATCTGCGTCGCCGCGCCGGTCTTGAAGCAGTCACCTATCCCCATCAATCACTCGCACCGATTCTCGACGAGACGCTCGGCGTGATCCTCTACCAAGAGCAGGTGATGCGCATCGCTATTGAGGTGGCGGGATTCACCCCTGGCGCCTCGGATGTCTTTCGCCGCGCGATGGGCTCGGCGCGATCGGAGCGCGAGATGGCGCTGCTACAAACGCGCTTCGTTGACGGCGCCATCGCCACCGTTGGCATGCGCGAAGCCGATGCGGCTGAACTCTTCACGCGTGTCGCCGCCTTCGCCTCGTTCGGCTTCGCCAAATCGCATGCCGCCGCCTTCGCGCGCACCGCCTTCGAGAGCGCCTGGTTGCGCCTGCACTATCCAGCGCACTACCTGGCCGGGCTCATTCGCGCGCAGCCGATGGGCTTCTACCCGGTCGAGGCGCTCATCCACGACGCGCGCCGCCACGGCGTCTGCGTAGAGCCCGTCTGCGTGAATCGCTCTGCGGTGGAGGCGACCACCGAACCGCTCGTTGGCGAGCTGCAGCCGATCACCGCTGATCCGTTCATCGTCACGCCGACCGATGCCGAACGTGCGATCGCAGGATCGCAGCGCGCACGGACCGTTGCGGTGCGCCTTGGGTTGAGCATGGTGCGCGGTGTTGGCAGCGCCACCGCGCGCCGGCTCGAGGCAGAACGCGAGCGCGGCGGATTGTTTTTGAACCTCGATGATTTCGCGCGGCGCACCGCGCTGCCGCTCAGCGCCTTGGAGCGCCTGATTCGCGCTGGCGCCTGCGACACCTTCGGCGTGCCGCGTCGCGACCTGCTCTGGCAGGCGGCCGAGGCGGGGGCGGCACTCCCGCTCCCTGTGGGTGAGGCACCGAGCGAGCTCACCCCAGTGAGCGCAATCGAGGCCCTGAGCGACGCGCACGGCCTCGTTGGTGCCGACCCCAAGCTGCAACCGATCGAGCTCTGGCGCGAGCGTCTCACCGCCACGGGCACGTTGACGGTTGCAGCCCTGCGCCATCAACCACCTGGCCACGCGCGCATCGCCGGCCTGCTGCTCAGCCGCCAACGTCCACCGACTGCACACGGCACCGTCTTCTTGGCGATCGAAGATGAGACCGGCATCGCCAACGTCACCATTCGGAACAGCGACTGGCCGCGCATGCGCGATGCCGTGCGCGGCGCATCGCTCCTCCTTATAGAGGGGCGCCTTGAGCGCACCGGTGAGGTGGCGAACCTCGTGGCCGAGCGAATCGCCCCACTCACCGCAGGGCGGCTCGGTCGCAGGGAGCGCGTCGGCTAACCTACTCCCCATGCTTGGATTTGGATGGATCGGAACAGCCGCCCTCGCCGTCGTGATCCTGCTGCTCGCTGCGCATCCACGGCTCGCCTCCTATCGACGTGATCGCACCTTCCGTATCGCTGCCATCGTCTTCCTACTCTTTGTGCAACTCGTTGCCAACAGCAGCGTTGCCGTTGACTACAAGCGCGCGGAACTGGGCACCGACGTCGTGCGCCTCATTCCACTCGTGCAGTTTGATGCGAACCTCCTAACAACATCATGGCTCCCAGAGCAGATCACCATGGCGGCTGTTGACCTTCTCCTTCTCGCCATCATTCTTCCGCTGAGCCTCCGGCAGGTTGCGCTCTGGACCATCTTGATCTTTGGCATCGGTATTGAGGCGAACCAGGCGTGGGCGAACATGTCGGGAATTACCCCATCATTCCGCATCGACATTCATGACGTTGCCGCGCGTGCCGTTGGAATCGGACTTGCCGCAATCGCACTCCGCGCACTTCGCAACGTTTTGGTCGATCGCCAGCAACGACAACGACGGGTCGACGCCCCATTGGCTCGACACGTCGCAACTCAGGCCCCATCAGCTGTGGTGATGATTCGACCCGCCGCCTTCCAGCCGAACCCAGAGACCGCCGCCGACAACGCCTTCCAGTCGGCCGGGGTAACCGACGTCGCCGAGCGCCAGTCGGTCGCCGCCAAGGCCCAGGTTGAGGTGGCGGCCGTTGCCACCGCCCTCCGTGGCGAGGGGGTCGGGGTGGTCATGTTCGACGACCGAGAGGGGATCGACACCCCCGACTCGGTCTTCCCGAACAACTGGATCTCGACCCACGACGATGGCCGGGTGGTGCTCTACCCGATGGCCGCCCCCAGCCGTCGTCGGGAACGGCGGGGTGATGTGGTGGAGGGGCTGCGCGAGCGCTACGGCGTTTCGCAGGTGCTCGACCTGAGCCCCGTCGAGCTTGAAGGTCGCTACTTAGAAGGGACGGGTGCCCTCGTTCTCGACCATGTGCACCGCATCGCCTACATGGCTCGCTCGGGCCGCGCCAACGAGGCGGTCCTTGATCAGTGGTGCGAGGCAATGGGCTACACCGCCGAGGTCTTCGACACCGTTGACCAGGCGGGGCAGCCGATTTACCACACGAATGTTGTGCTCTCGATCGCCACCGACTTCGTCGTGGCGGGCCTCGGCAACATCCCCGACCCCGTAGAACGAGCACGAATTGCCGCTCGGCTGGGTGAGACAGGGCGCGACGTGATCGAGATCGATCGGGGCCAGGTCGCCGAGTTCGCGGGGAACGGACTGGAGCTCACCGGTAGCCGCGGACGCATTTTTGCCCTCTCGACGCGGGCCCTCGCCGCCCTCCGCCCCGATCAGATCGCCGCCATTGAAACCTCGGCCCGAATTCTGGCGATCGGCATCCCGACCATCGAGCGATCCGGGGGCTCGGTCCGCTGCATGTTGGCTGGGGTCCACCTGCCGCCACGTCAACCCGACGACCCGACCGCCCCCGCCGCCTAACCCCCGCGCGACGACCGCTTCACAAATCCGCGCGAGTCTGGCACGCTATAGGTCGTCCGGGCGACCAACGCCTGGGGAGTTTAATGAGGTGAAACACATGGCAGTTGCCAAGAAGAAGAAGGTCGCGAAGAAGGCTGCAGTTGCCGCCGTCGCCGCCGCCGCACCAGCCGCCCCTAAGAAGGCTGCGAAGAAGGCCGTGAAGAAGGTTGCCAAGAAGGTCGCGAAGGCCGTCAAGGCTGCGAAGCCTGCCGCCAAGAAGAAGGCCGCGAAGAAGACGGTGAAGAAGGTTGCCAAGAAGGCTGCAAAGAAGGCTGCTCCAAAGGCCGCCAAGAAGGCAGTGAAGAAGGTTGCCAAGAAGGTCGCGAAGAAGGCCGCCAAGAAGGCTGCTCCAAAGGCAGCTCCTAAGGCGAAGAAGGCCAAGAAGGCGAAGAAGTCGAAGAAGTCAGCTCCTAAGGCTGCTGCTGCGACTCCTGCCGCTGCGACCGGCTGGAGCATCTTCGGCAAGTAAGCCGAATCGCATCGCGCGTTCGCGCGCGACACGCGACGTTCGTTAGAACGACAAGAGACCCCGCACCGAACGGTGCGGGGTCTCTTATTTATTCGAGAGTGATTACCGCTTAACGGCGATCGCGCTTGCGAGCCGTTCCATCCTCCATGCGCGACTGCATCATATTCATTGAGTAGTGATACGACTCCTTACGGAATCGCTCATGCGTCGGCCGGCTCCACTGATCGGCCTCAGCGAGAAGGCTGGTCACGAGCTTCGCCAGCTCACGATCATCTCCTGCATATGAGGCGATCCGGCGCGCAACCTTCTCAATCACCGCCTGGGCTCGCTCATAGGAGCCCTCACGGTTGAGCACAATCGCTCGCTCACGCGCCTCAGCGGCAAAGAGCTGGGCGACCACCCGATCGACCACCCGGTTACGGGGCTGTGCGTCGTTCTC
>CAMAXG010000014.1 GCA_945862225.1 Thermoflexus hugenholtzii JAD2
ACGCCTGAGCGCTCCTGGATCTTCGCGGCAATGGCGCGGCGCAACTCAATGGTTCCGTAGTTGGAGGTGTAGTGCGTGCGCCCAGCGCGCAGGCTCGTCACCGCCGCCTCCACGATGTGTGCCGGCGTGTCGAAGTCGGGCTCCCCCACGCCGAGGCTGATCACGTCGCTCATGGTTGCGGCGATGTCGAAGAAGCGCCGAATGCCAGAGGGCGGCACCGCGTGCACACGATCCGCGAGTGCGCGCTTTGCAAAGTCGCTCACGCTGCACCTCTGCCGAGCTTCGCGAGGTCATGCGGCGCCACTGCTCGCCACGCTGCTGTTGCAGTGAGTGCCTCGTAGCCAGCCGAGATGCTGAGAAGTTCGGCCTCTGACCATGGCTTGCCGATCAGCTGCAGCCCGACAGGAAGGTTCTCAGAGAGGCCGCACGGAATACTCACCCCTGGAAGGCCAGCCATGTTCGCTGGCAGGGTGCAGGCATCGGCGAGATACATGGAGACCGGATCGCTCATCTTTGCGCCGAACTTCCATGCAACCTGCGGGCTCGTTGGCGCCACAATCGCATCGAAGCCGGCCGCCCAAATGCGATCAAAGTCGCGCGCGATCAGGGTGCGTACCTTCTGTGCCTTCACGTAATAGGCGTCGTAGTAGCCGGCGGAGAGTGCGTAGGTGCCGAGCATGATGCGACGTCGCACCTCTGGGCCGAAGCCACGACCGCGCGTCTCGAGGTACCCGTTGAGCAGGTCTCCACCGCCATGCTTTGATGCGCCGTAACGGATCCCGTCGTAGCGAGCCAGGTTTGCCGACGCTTCTGCAGGCGCAACGATGTAGTAGGTCGCGAGCGCATGCTCCGTCGTTGGGAGGCTCACCTCTTCAACGATTCCACCGGCAGCCTCAAGTGCAGCGACCGCATCGCGCACAGCGCGTTCAACGCCAGCCTCCATGCCAGCAACAAAGTACTCCTTCGGCAGGGCGAATCGCTTGCCGCGAATGGCCGATGCCGCAGCATCACCGCTGGGAAGGTTCAGCAACGCCGCATCAAGCGGACTGCGCGAGCTGGTGGCGTCATGTGCATCGGCGCCCGCGATGGCATGGAGCAGAAGTGCTGCGTCCTGCGCCGTGCGCGCAAATGGTCCGACCTGATCCAGCGACGATGCGAAGGCGACGATGCCGTAGCGCGAGACGCGACCATAGGTCGGCTTCATGCCGACGATGCCGGTAAGGCTCGCAGGTTGACGAATGGAGCCGCCCGTGTCGGTTCCGATCGAGAGCGGGGCGTGGAAGGCGGCAACAGCGGCCGAAGAGCCGCCCGACGATCCGCCCGGCACTCGATCAATGCCCCACGGGTTCACCGTCTTCTTGTATGCCGAGAACTCTGTCGATGAACCCATGGCGAACTCGTCCATGTTCGTCTTGCCAAGAATGACTGCACCCGCCTCTTTCAGCCGTGCGGCGATCGTTGCGTCGTAGGGGCTGATGTATCCCTCAAGGATTCGAGAGCCCGCTGTTGTGGGTGTCCCAGTGAGGTTGACGAGATCCTTCAGCGCGACGGGAACGCCGAGGAGTGGCGGGAGTTCTTTGAGCGCTGCGGCCCCGGCGGCACGTGCGGTCGCATAGCGCGCATCGGCGCGATCGGCCTCAGCGCGCGCATCTTCTTGCCGGAGGTGGAGCCACGCGCCAAGGACGCCATCTTCGCCTTCAATGGCGGCAAAGAGTTCGTCGGTGACGGCACGCGAGGTTGCGGCGCCCGACTGGAACGCCGCGCGCAGCTCTGCCGCGGTTGCGCGGCGGAGGCTCTCCCCGCTCATCCGTCGGCCTCCTCAGAGAGGATCGCCTGCACGCGCACAAAGTCGCCGCTCCGTGCCGGTGCGTTCTGTAGGGCATCGTCAACGGGGAGTGATTGTTCAGCGGTGTCCTCGCGCAGCGGCATCGCCTGGACGATCGTCTGTGCGCTCGGTGGCACGCTTGAGGTGTCCACGTCGGCAAGGTGGGCCCACTGCTCAAGGATCAGGTTCAGGTCGCCCTGGAGCTTCCCTAACTCGTCGCTGGTGAGGCCGAGGCGGGCAAGTGCTGCGACGCGTTCTACTTCGGCGCGGGTCAGGTCACTCATGCGGGAATCCTACCCGCCCGACGGCTCAACCCCCCAGGAGCGCGACGAAGCCCGCCTCGTCCACGATCGTGATGCCCAGCTTCTCGGCGGCGGCCCGCTTGGAGCCCGCCTTCTCCCCCGCCACGAGCAGCGTCGTCTTTGCGGTCACGGCGTCGGCAACCGTACCCCCCGCCGCAGCGATGCGATCCTGCGCCTCGCGTCGACTCCAGCCCGTCGCGGTCAGGGTTCCCGTCACGACCACCACCTCCCCTGCGAGCGGGCCACCCGCCACGCTTGGCGTGACGGCAGCGGGAACGGCGATGAGCCCGGCGTCAAACAGGTCTTCAAGGGATTCCCCCGCCAGACCCGTAGCGAACGCGGCGACGATGCTCTCCGCAACCACCTCCCCGACCCCTGCGATCGCGGTGAACTCGTCGGCAGTCATTGAGCGCAGTGTGGCGAGCACGGTACGGCCCCACGCTGCTCCACTGGTCGGAGGAACGCGGCGCTGCAACTCCGCTGCAAGATCTTTCGCAGTCGCCTCGCCAACATGCCGAATGCCGAGCGCAACCAGAACGCGCCATAGCTCACGGCTTCGTCGCGCCTCGATCATGCCGAGCACGTTGCTGATGCGATTCGGCCCCTCGCGACGTGATCCGTCACTCAGGCTTCCCATGCGATCGAGCCCATCAAGCTGCTCAGCGGTCAGGCGATAGAGATCGCCGAGACGACGGACCACGCCACGTTCAACGAGTTGCGCAAGCAGCTTCTCGCCCACGCCCTCAAGGTCGAGCGCCCCACGGCCAACGGCGTATCGCAGCGTTTCAAAGTTCTGCGCCGGGCAGGCGCGATTTGGGCAGCGATGGCGCACCTCGTCGCGTACGATCGCAGTGCCACAGGATGGACAGGACGTCGGCATGGCGAACTCCGGAAGCGACGAGGTACGGCGCTCCGCAAGTCCACGTACCACCTCAGGGATCACATCGCCCGCCTTCTGCAGTACGACGATGTCTCCCACGCGCACGTCCTTGCGGCGAATCTCATCGATGTTGTGCAGCGTGGCACGGCGCACCGTTGAGCCAGCAACCAGCACTGGCTCCATCTCCGCCACCGGAGTCAGATATCCGGTGCGACCCACCTCGACGCTAATGCCGAGGAGTTTCGTCGTCACCTGCTCAGGGGGGAACTTGTAGGCGATCGCCCACTTTGGTGAGCGCGCGATGTAGCCGAGCTGCTCCTGATCGGCGACCGCATCGACCTTCAGCACCGCACCGTCGGTCTCGTACTCCAAGGTGCGACGCTTCTCGGCCCACTCAGCAAGGAACGAGGCGGCACTTGTACCGCTCAATCCTGCACGGGCGTTCTGCTCGGTGGGGAGCCCGAGTTCCTGCAGGCGACGGAGCGCAGCGCTCTGTGCGGCTGGTGCTGGCTCCTCAAAGAGTTGATAGGCAAAGAACGAGAGGTTGCGCTGCGCGGTGATTGCGGCATCTTTCTGCCGCAGTGACCCTGCAGCTGAGTTGCGCGGATTTGCGTAGAGCGGGAGATCGGCAGCGGCACGCTCCGCGTTCAGCGCAGCGAAGGAGGATTTCGGCATATAGATCTCGCCGCGCACCTCACAGGTAACCGGCTGCTTCAGCGTTGCGGGAATGGCCCGAATCGTGCGCACGTTTGCCGTGACAACTTCACCAGTGGTGCCGTCCCCGCGGGTTGCAGCACGCACAAGGGCGCCGCGCTCGTACATCAAGCTGATTGCGAGACCGTCAATCTTCAGTTCAGCGACCAGTTCAGGCTCTCGTCCGCCGAGTCCCTTCGAGGCGCTGACAGCGAAGTCGGCGACCTCTTCGGGCGAGAATGCGTTCGACAGGCTCAGCATCGGGCGCTCGTGTCGTACTTCGGTCAGCTTGACCGTGGGCTCCACTCGATCATCTGCGCTC
Source organism: Thermoflexus hugenholtzii JAD2 (assembly GCA_945862225.1). GTDB lineage: Bacteria > Chloroflexota > Limnocylindria > Limnocylindrales > Limnocylindraceae > Limnocylindrus. Next base: position 4,023 of record CAMAXG010000014.1, read on the forward strand.
GGCCCAACGCGCTGGGATGGCGAGTCTGGCGTAACGAGTTCTGGGTGTGCCGCTTCAAGGGCGTTAAGCTCAACACGTAGCGCGTCGTATTCGGCGTCGGTAAGCGTTGGGGCATCGTCAACGTAGTAGCGGCGATCCGCCTCGTTGATGGCCGCAATCAGTTCGCGATAGCGTGCCCCTGGTGCGAGAGCCTTGCCGCTCATCCCTGAACCTCCAGATTGGCGATGCTTGCCGCGAGCGTCTTCACGCCCGACCCGGCGAAGGCGATCGTGACCTCTTCATCGTGGCGGGTCAGCTTGGACGTCACAACGATTCCCTCACCGAACGAGGCATGCAGGACGCGATCACCATCACGGAAGTAGCGCTCACCGGGGATCCGCACCCGCGCTGGTGCGACGGTGCGTGGGCGAAGCGGTGGAAGGATCGGCGTGCCAGGCGCCTGTGTAGGGGCGCCGGCCGCTCCGCGCCCCGTCGCCGCCCATGGGGGAATCCGACCCACCGGCTGCATGAGCTCTGGCGCCTCGCCAATGAACTCGTCATCGTCGGGTGCCTCGTCGATTCCATCGGTATCGGGCACGCGGAGGGAGCCAGAGCGTGCACCTGCGCCGTAGGCGCGTCGCCGCGCCTCTAGGTCGCGCCCAGGACGGAAGGCGCCGCTCGGTGCCCCCGGCGTGCCACTCCCCTCGCGCCACGACTCGCCGCCGGCAAATCCTGCACGCGCAGAGCGGAAGCCACGGCCAAATCGCGTCTCACCATCGGCACGCGGATCGTCGTCGTTTGCCACGTCGAGTAGCTCCTCTGGAATCTCCGCAAGGAAGCGCGACGGCGCGCCATCGCCATCACCCCAGCCGCGGCGGAGGGCGTACGAGAGACTCAGGCGACGCTTTGCGCGGGTGATGCCGACGTAACAGAGGCGACGCTCCTCCTCCATCTGCTCCTGGTCCATGAGGGAACGACTGTGCGGAAAGAGGCCTTCAGTCAATCCTGAGATAAACACCGTTGGCCACTCCAGTCCCTTTGCGGCGTGCAGGGTGATCAGCGTGACTCGCTCTGCGTCGCCATCAAAGGCATCTTGATCGGCAACCAGCGCCGTGTCCTCAACGAAACGGTCGAGGGCATCGAGTGGGGCAAGCTCCATGAATCGCCCCGAGATACCGCGGAGCTCAAGAAGGTTCGCCCAACGCTCCTCCCCCTCAACGCCCTCCGAGGCGAGATGCGCGCGCAGGCCAGACTCGGAATACACCCCGTCGAGAAGTTCAGGAAGCGTCACGGCAGCGATACGGTCGCGCAGCCGGCTGATCACGTCAGCAATGCCCGCAAGGGAGTTCCGCGCGCGTGTGTTCACGCCCACTACTTCGCCACGACCAGCGGCGGCGATGACGTGTCCGAAGGGGGTTCCATCGGGCGCATTGACGCTCGGCGCGGCAGCGGCACGCAGCAGTTCAATTGTTTTGTCACCGATACCGCGTGGCGGCACGTTGAGAATGCGCTCATATGAGATGCGGTCGGTATCGCTACGCAGCACGCGGAGCCAGGCAAGCGCATCCTTCACCTCACGACGCTGGTAGAAGCGTGTGCCGCCGATCAACTGATAGGGAATGCTGGAGCGCAAGAGTGCCTCTTCAATCGCGCGCGACTGTGCATTGGTGCGATACAAGATGGCGATGCCGTTGAGGCTGACCGGCTCTGGCGCATCAGCTCGACGGCCGGTCACCGCAGCGGAAGCCTCTTCAATGCGACGAACGATCCAGGCTGCCTCATCTTCAGGGTCAAAAGCGCCGTAGACGGTGATCTGGTCACCACCCTCAAGCTCGGTCCAAAGCTTTTTCTTCTTGCGGCCCTGATTGTTGGAGACGACACCGTGCGCCGCATCAAGAATGGTTTGGGTAGAGCGATAGTTCTGCTCGAGCGGCACCACCTCTGCGGTTGGCCAGTCGCGCTCAAAGTCGAGGATGTTGCGAATGTCTGCGCCACGCCAGCTATAGATGGACTGATCGTCGTCGCCCACCACACAGAGATTGCCGTGTTTCGCGGCGAGCTCCCGCACCCAGGTGTACTGGATGCGGTTCGTGTCCTGGTACTCATCGACATGGAGGTACTCCCACTTCGCTCGGTAGCGGTCTGCAACAGCGGGTGCCTCTTGCAGAAGGCGCAGCCCCTCGAGGAGGAGGTCGTCGAAGTCGAGGGCGTCGAGGCGCTTCAGCTCGGCGGCATAGCGACGAGCGAACCGAGCGACGAGGCGCTCGTGATGCGTGATCGCGCGGTCTTCCATCTGCTCGGCGGTAAGGCCGTCGTTCTTAGCGCGGCTGATGGCGCCAAGGATCAGACTTGGTTTCGTCTCGCCCGTTGCCGGAAGGTCGTCCTCTTTCAGGAACCCCTTGATCACGCGCGCCTGGTCATCGGCGTCGTAGATGGTGAAGCCCTTCGGTAGACCGATCGCCTCACCGTCGCGGCGCAACATGCGGGCGCAGAGGCTATGGAAGGTGCCCATCGCTACGTCGCGTGCCGACTCGCCGATCATCTCGTACAGGCGATCGCGCATCTCGGCGGCGGCCTTGTTCGTGAAGGTCACGGCGAGGATCTTCCAGGGGGCGACCCCCTCGTGCTGGATCAGCCAGGCGATACGGTGGGTGATGACGCGGGTCTTCCCTGAGCCCGCACCGGCGAGCACCAGGAGTGGGCCGGCGGTGGTCGTTACCGCGCGTCGCTGCGCCTCGTTCAGCGGGGCGAGGATGCGCTCCTCAACCGCGCTGAGCGCGGCTCCAGAGAGCGGGGCACGTGCTGGGGTGGAACGCTCCGCCGGCGATGGTTCACCCGTGGGATCAAGGGGGAGGCTCACCCGAGTATTCTACCGCCCGCCACCCTCCGTCCACGAAAAACGAAGAGGACCCTCGGCCCCGCCGAGAGTCCTCTTCACTAGGTGCGAAGTAGGTACTAGAAGTCCATCTCCCCGCCGTGGCTGTGGCCACCTGGGGCTGCAGACTCCTTCTTCTCTGGGATGTCGCTGACGACCGCCTCGGTCGTGAGCACCATCGCGGCAACCGATGCGGCGTTCTGCAGGGCAGAGCGCGTCACCTTTGCGGCGTCGACGATCCCCTTCTCGAACATGTCAACCATCGTGTCGGTCGACGCGTCAAAGCCGGTCCCCTTCTTCGCCTTCAGGATTGCCTCGATCACGACGTCGCCACGGGCGCCGGCGTTCTCTGCGATCTGACGGGCTGGAGCCTCAAGGGCGCGGCGGACGATGTCCACCCCGACCTGCTCATCACCCTCAAGCTTGATCTTGTCGAGTGCGCCACGCGACTGAAGCAGCGTGGTGCCACCGCCGGCGACAATCCCCTCTTCCACGGCCGCGCGGGTCGTTGAGAGTGCATCCTCGATGCGGTGCTTCTTCTCCTTGAGCTCGACCTCGGTGGCAGCGCCAACCTTGATCACTGCAACGCCGCCCGAAAGCTTGGCGAGGCGCTCCTGGAGCTTCTCCTTGTCGTAGTCCGACGTGGTCTCCTCAACCTGCGCCTTGATCTGCGCCATGCGCGCCTTGATCTCGGCAGGCTTCCCCGCGCCATCAACGATGGTCGAGTTGTCCTTGGTGGAGACGACGCGTCGTGCGGTACCGAGATCCTCGGCCGTGACGCTGTCGAGCTTGCGGCCGACCTCTTCCGAGATCACCGTTCCGCCGGTCAGCACCGCGATGTCGCGGAGCATCTCCTTGCGTCGGTCGCCGAAGCCTGGCGCCTTCACCGCAAGCACCTGTACGGTGCCGCGGATCTTGTTCACCACGAGCGTGGCGAGTGCCTCACCGTCAACATCCTCAGCGATGATCAGGAGTGGTCGACCGGTGCCGACCGCCTTCTCAAGTGCTGGGAGTGCATCGGCAACGGCCGAAATCTTCTTGTCGGTGATGAGGATCGCTGGGTTGTCGAGCTGAGCCTCCATGCGATCCGAGTTCGTCACGAAGTAGGCCGAGATGTATCCGCGGTCGAACTGCATCCCCTCGGTGTACTCCTTGTCGAGTCCGAGTGACTGCCCCTCTTCCACGGTGATCACGCCGTCCTTGCCGACCTTCTCCATCACTTCAGCGATCAACTCGCCAACGCTTGGATCAGCGGCAGAGATCGAGGCGACGGCAGCGATCTGCTCGCGCGTCTCAACCTTGCGGGACTGCGCCTTAATCTCGGCGACAACGGCGGCAACCGCCTTGTCGAGGCCGCGCTTGATCACCATTGGGTTTGCACCAGCGGCAACGTTGCGGAGGCCCTCGGTAACGAGCGCCTGGCCGAGCACAACGGCGGTCGTGGTGCCGTCACCGGCAACATCGTCCGTCTTCGTTGCGACTTCCTTCAGGAGCTGCGCGCCCATGTTCTCGAAGTGATCTTCGAGCTCAATGTCGCGTGCAATCGTCACGCCGTCGTTGGTGATGGTTGGTGCGCCGAACTTCTTGTCGAGCACCACGTTGCGGCCCTTAGGGCCGATCGTGACCTTGACCGTGTCGGCGAGCTTGTCGATGCCGCGCTTAAGCGCTCGTCGTGCCGCCTCGTCGAATACCACCTGCTTTGCCATTGGGTCTCTCCTTCTCTACTTGGGCTGGATTACTTCGGTAGGTCGTTGCTCAGTCGACGACGGCCAAGATGTCCTTGGCGCCAACGATGAGGAACTCATCGCCATCGATCTTGAACTCGGTGCCGGCGTACTTGGCGTGCAGGACGCGATCGCCCACCTTCACGTCAATCGCCTCGCGCTTCCCGTCATCAAGGATGCGGCCTGGTCCAACAGCGACGACCTCGCCCTCCTGTGGCTTCTCCTGCGCCGTGTCGGGCAGGATGATGCCGCTGGCGGTCTTCTCATCGCGCGGGACTGGCTTGACGACGACGCGGTCGCCGAGGGGTCGGAGTGCTGCCTTCTTGGCCATTGGTAGAACCTCCTTGTGGGCGGGTGTGCCGCCCCTGAACACTTGTGCCTACGCGAACGAGGCACGTGCTGAGATGTTAGCACTCGAGGTCTTAGAGTGCCAACTCCAAGCGTGGCGGGAGCGTGGCGTCGCGGGGGAAGATGCGGTCGTAGTTCTCCGCAATGGCGCGGGCGAGCGGCTCAACGGGCTCCCCGCGGCGCTCCGCAATCCACGCCAGCGTGAGACCAACATTCGCCGGCTCATTGCGGCGCGGGTCAGGTGCCCCCGGCATGGTAAGCCACGGCGCGTCGGTTTCGGTCAGCAGCCGATCGCGCGGGATGAGGCGCACCCACTCCCCTGTTGCCGACTCCTCGGGGCGGAAGGCCAACCCTGAGATGGAGACCGCTCCACCGAGTGCGAGTGCCTCCTCAACATAGGCGGCGCTCCCTGAAGCGCTGTGCAAGATGAAAGGGACTCGACCGCCGAACGCCTTTGCGCCGCCAGGCGCGTTAATCGCCGAGCTCTTGAGCGTTGCCAACAGCTGACGCTGTGCCTCATCACCGTCGTCGAGCGAGCGGCAGTGCAAAATCAGCGGCTTGCCGAGTGCCGCCGCAACCTCAATGTGTGCCTCCAAGTTTTCAATCTGCGCGGTAAGAGGCGCGAAGTCACGCTTCGTGTCGATCCCCGTCTCGCCAATCGCAACAACGCGAGAGTCGGTCGCACGCGCCAGCAGCGCAGTCCGGCCGGATGCATCGGTAACGGCGGTGTAGGGATGAATGCCAATTGCAAGATCGGCCCACGGTAGATCTGGTGCGATGCGGAAGGCTCCGTCAGAGCTTTCAATGCCGTACGACGGAATCAGGAGTCGGACCATCCCCGCGTCGCGTGCGCGCTGCGCGACCTGCTGGTAGTCGTCGTTGAAGCGATCAGCCTGCAGGTGCCCGTGTGCGTCAGTCAGCAGCGGCATCGAGCGCATCAGCCTCTAGTCGCGGGAAGAGTGGCTCTGGTGCGCCGAGTGGGCCGCCTGCACCGAGTGCCCCCCATGCGCCGATCTCGTCGAGCGCTGGGCCGTTGTGCCCGTTCGCGTCGTATGGCCAGGTGCGCCCAAGCAACGTCCAGATCTTTGCCGAGATTGATGGCATTGCCGGTGCTGCATAGAGCGAGATGAGGCGACACGCCTCAAGCAGGTCGCCGAGCACGCCGCGCAACTTCTCCTCAGCGGCGGCGTCACCCAGCTTCGCCGCCTTCGCGAGCTCCCACGGCTTCTCGGTATCCACGAACTTGTTTGCCACGCCGACAAAGTTCCACAGCGCGCCCAGCCACTCGTGCAACATATTGCGCTCGAGTGCTGCGATCGCCTCGCGTCGCGTCTCTTCCCACGCGGCGCCAAGAAGCGATGCGGCGGCTGGTCGCGGGAGCGGTCCCTCGGTGAAGGCGCGGCTCGCAAGTGTTGTGGCGCGGTTCACCAGGTTCCCGAAGTCATTGGCAAGTTCTGAGTTGTAGCGGCGAATGATGGAGTCCCAGCTCACGTCGCCGTCGCGATCAAACGGCACCTCGCGCAGTGCAACGAAGCGTGCCCCGTCGGCGCCAAGTGCAGCGACCGCATCATCTGGATCGAGGAAGTTGCCGCGGCTCTTGCTCATACGCTCGCCGCTAGAGAGCAGCCATCCGTGCACCCAGATCTTCTTCGGTGCCTCAAGCCCCGCGCTCCAGAGCATTGCTGGCCAGAAGACGGAGTGGAAGCGATTGATGTCTTTGCCGATGATGTGCAGATCGGCCGGCCACCATGGCGCGCCAGCAGCCTCTGCCGGGAAGCCGGCACCAGTCAGGTAGTTGATCAGCGCGTCGTACCAGACGTAAATAGTCCCCGCCTTCGGATCACCCTCTCCGGTTGCAGTCAGTGCGCTACTGCCATCTTCGCGGATTGGGAATGGGATCCCCCACGTTGCCCCTTCGCGGCTGATGGAGAAATCTTCCAGACCCTGTCGAACGAATCCGAGCATCTCGTTGCGACGGTATTCGGGTTGCACGGGCGATGGATCCTGCGTCAGCCAGGCCTCAAGGCGCTCCTGGTAGGCGCTGAGTTTGAAGAACCAGTTGCGCTCGGTGAGCCACTGCAGCGCGATCCCCGGGTGGTTCGGGCAAACCGTCTTGTCACCCTCTTTGACGACGTCGTCGGCGTTGCGGAACCCTTCGTTCGGGCAGTACCAGCCCTCGTAGCTGCCAACGTAGATGTCGCCGGCGGCAAAGGATCGTCGCACCATCTCTTGCGCAGCGAGGGTGTGGTCCGCGTCGGTGGTGCGAATAAACCGATCGGGACTAATCAGCAGCTTCGCCTCGCTCGCCTGGAAGAGGGCAACCTTCGCGTCGACGAAGGCCTTGGGGCTCATCCCCTCCTCAGCGGCGCGGGCAGCGATGTTGACCGAGTACTCGTCGGTACCCGTCAAGAAGCGGACCTCATCGCCACGCATGCGGCGCCAGCGGGCGATGGCATCGGCGCCGATCACCTCATAGAGCGTGTGCAGGCCAGGCTTGTTATTGGCATACGCGATGGCCGTTGTTAGGTAGTACCGCATCGTGGGCGATTGTCGCAGAAGAGCGCGGCCCGAGCGCGATACGCCCGCAGTATCCGCACCGTGGGAGGGTCTCGGCGCAGGTGTACGGCTCCTGCGGGTCACGTGGCCCGGGCCGCCGCCGCATCAGGAGGCGCAATGAACAAGGTCATGCTCGCCGGCAGGATCACCAAGCCCGTCGAGTTGAAATCGCTCCCCTCGGGCTCAAAGGTCGCCGTGGGGAGTGTCGCAACCCACGACTTCCGCGGCGGCGAGGAGCGAACGGAATTTCATCGGCTCGTCTTCTGGGAGAAGCTCGCCGAGATTGCCGCCGCCCATCTACAGGCCGGCTCACTCGTGAGCATCGATGGTCGCCTCAAGACCCACGAGTGGGAGAGCGAGGGGTCGCGTCGCTGGATGACCGAGGTGATCGTGAATCGCCTGGAGTTCCTCGGGCCAAAGCCGCAGTCGGGAGATCCGGTGGCACAAGGGTCGGAACCAACCGATCTTGGTGAGGCCGAGTATGGCGAGGAGATCGCGCCCGTTCGCGCCTAACTCTCGGCGTCGATGCCCTCTGGTGCCGCGTCGTCATGAGCAAGGTTCCAGAGGCGTCGACGCTCGAGCCCCCACAGGGTGGCGACGCGGCGAATAGCCGCGCTCCGCGACTCACCCGCCGTCACCGCGCGCTCAACGAGTTCGAGTGCTGCGGCATAGGGGCCTTCCGGGTCATCTGAGCTCGGGAGGCTCTCTACCTCCTGTGCACCGACAACGATGACGAACTCACCGCGCGCATCAATCTCTCCCGCGTTCACCGCCGCTGCGAGTGCGCCGAGAGTGCCGCGGCGAATCTCTTCATGCAACTTGGTGAGCTCACGACACACTGCGCCGATTCGCTCGCTGCCGCACACGTGCGCCAGGTCACCAAGTGTTGCAGCGACGCGTGGTCCGGCCTCATAGATCACGGTGCCGCGCTCATCCGCCGCGATCGCACCAAGCACCTTGATCCGATCAGCGCCACTGCGAGGGAGGAATCCTTCGAATGACCAGCGTGGGCCAGTGACGCCCGCTGCGACAACCGCCGCAAGGAGGGCCGATGCACCAGGGATCGGAATCACGCGGATCCCTGCAGCGACTGCAGCGGCGACGAGCGTTCCCCCTGGATCACTGATCAGCGGCGTGCCGGCGTCGCTGATCAGCGCGACAGCGGTCCCAGACTGCAAGCGGGCAATGATTGGCGCAACTCGGTCGGCCTCATCAAAACCTGGCAGGGCCGTCAGCTCTGTGTGCACATCGATGGTGGCGAGTAGCGGGCGGGAGACACGTGTGTCTTCGGCAACGATCAGCCCGACCTCGCGCAGCACTGCCGCCGCGCGCGGCGTGAGATCGGCGAGATTACCGATCGGGGTAGAGACGATGTGCAACGCGCCAGGCGTTGCGCCACCGCCACGCTGGTCGTCAGTCAAGCTTTGGGCGCCGCCGAGGGTAGAGATAGTCGCTCCCACTGCTCCGGCCCCCCACCTTCGCGATTGGTGGCATCTGGCGCTTGAACTCCGATCGACGAATCATCTCGCTCACTCGCTCGACAAAGTCGCGATCGAAACCCTCTGCGATCACATCCTCGAGTGGTAGCCGACGATCAACGATGCGATAGAGCACGCGATCCAGCGTTGGGTAGTCGAAGCCGCCCTCGCCCTCGTCGGTCTGACCGGGCCAGAGATCGGCGCTCGGTGCCTTCTCAATGATCTGCGTCGGCACGCCGAGATGGCGCGAGAGCTCGCGCACCTGCGTCTTGTACAGATCGCCGATTGGGTTGAAGGCCGATGCGGCATCGCCGAAGATCGTGGAGTAGCCGATCAGGATCTCGCTCTTGTTGCCTGTCCCTACCACCACCCCACGGTGCAGGGCGGAGCGGTCATAGAGCGTAGTCATGCGAAGTCGTGCCGCCATATTCCCCCGACGCACTGGAGTCACGCTCTCGCCTGCCGGTAGGTTCGCGATGAGTGCCGCCAAGGGAGCCTCAATTGAGATGAGTTCGCTCTGGCATCCGAGGTCGCTCACGATCGCCTCCGCATCAGCCTTGGAGCTAGGTGATGACGATGCCGTTGGCATCAGCACCACCGTGAGGCGATCTGCACCGATCGCTGCGGCGGTCAGGTAGGCAACGAGTGCGGAGTCGATGCCGCCAGAGAGGCCCAGCACCACGCGTTCGGCGCCGGTGCTCGTGACGTGCGAGGTGATGAAGGAGCGGCACATTGCCGCGACCATCTCGGGATCAATCGCAAGTTCGTCGTGTGGCGCGCGACCGGTGTCGTCACTCATTGGGCTGCCTAGACCTCTTCGAGGCCGGCGCGCGTGGCAATGATGCGGTCGTATTCGCGGCGCGTCAGCTCTAGGCGCTCGTCACGCAAGAGTGGGAGTGCGCTACGGGCGCGCGCCACCTCGTCAAGATCGATCTCGGCCAAGAGGAGCGCCTCTTCGAAGAGTGGCGCCTCTGCGATCACAACGCCGTCGGGTCCAATCACGCGTGAGCCGCCCCAGAAGATCAACGACTCATCAACGCCGACTCGATTGGTGAAGGCAACGTAGGAGGTTGTGAGCGCCGCGGTCGCACGCAGCAGGGTGCCCCAGGATGCTGCAGAGCCAAGCCCCTGATCGGCGTCCACGCTTGCACCGCGCGCCGGCCCCGCCGCCACATTGATGAGGAGCTCGGCTCCGTCCTGCGCAAGGATCGCAGGCAGCGTTGGGTGCCAGAAGTCCTCGCACACACCGATGCCGATGCCAACATCACCCGCCACTGAGCCCCCAAGGGCCGCTCGGGTTGCACGAATCGCATCGCCTGCCGCGAGGAAGCGTCGCTCATCAAAGAGCCCATACGTTGGTAGATAACACTTGCGTGCCACATGGCGCACCTCACCGCCCTCGAGCAGGGCGGCTGCGGCGAAGAGTCGATGGTCATCGGTCGATTCAACAAAGGAGACAACCGCAGAGGGTCCGCCGCTCGTGAGCTTCGCCAGCGCCGCAAGGCGTGGATCGGTTCGCCGCATCGCAACCTCTGGTGCAAGGTCTTGCAGCTGATATCCAGTCAGGCTGAGCTCGGGGAAGATCACCAGGTCGGCACCCGCCGCCCGACTCTCAGCGATCTTCTCTTGATGCACGGCAAAGTTCTGCGCGAGGTCACCAAGTGTTGGGGCGATTTGCGCGAGGGCGAGTACTCTGCGTCGCATCAGCCCCTACTTTTGCAAGTCCCACGTGTGGATCGACCACGCGTAGAGCGGACTCTGCACATCAGCCTCGCGTGTCGCCCAGGTGAACCGGTTTCGCAGCAGAGCGTATCCAGGATCGCCCCACAGGAGGAGGTACGGGCGCTCGCTGCGTCGAAGCGACTGAATGGTGGCGTAGATGCCAACGCGAGAGCTAATGCTTCCAGCAGAGACTCCTTGGGCAAGGAGCTGATCGACCGATGCGCTCGACCAGCAAACGAAATTCTTTCCGGCCGGAGCCTCTTCGGTTGGGCAGGCACTCGAAGCAAAGATGTCTGAGTCATCGGGATCAAGGCTCCACTGCCACGCACCGAGATAGAGATCAAAGTCATTTGGGTAGCGCAGCCGCGGCGCGATGTCGGTAGCAAAGGGAAGTTCGGCCACGTTGAGAGAGATGCCGCACTCTGCGACCTGATCAACGATCAGCTGGGCGGCACGAGTGCGCGTGGCCTGACCTTCACGAACGATGATGTCGGCCTCTAATCGCGTACCGGCGCGAGTGAAGACCCCATCCTCACCTGCCTCCCATCCATCGGCGATGAGCGCGGCGCGTGCGCCAGCAACATCGCGCGCGGCCTCTCCGGCAGCAGGGTTCTCCGCTGCCCACGAGGTTGGGGCCACGGTGCTGGAGATTTTGATTCCGGTCTCGTCGGTGGCACCAGTAATGATCGCAGGCAGGTCAACGCAGGCGGCAAGCGCACGGCGGGTGACACTGTTGGCGAAGAGGCGCCCCTCGCGTGTATTGAACGCGAGGTAGTTGTATCCGCGAAGTGATGCCATGTGAAGCAGCGTGGCGTCGTCGCTCACAGTCAGGCCAGCAACATCTGCGGCTCGAAGGTCAGGGGCCCAATCAATCGTGCCCCCCTGAAAGGCCTTCACCACACCGGATGGCGATGTAAAGACCGTGAGCGTCATTGCCGACATCGGTGGCGCACCAAGGGCGAACGCCTTGAAGGCGGCAAGCTGTACGTAGCTCCCAGGCACGCGCTCCACAAATTCGTAGGGACCAGCGCCAACCGGAGCGCTCTGTACGTCGAGGAGTGGGAATCCGGCGCCGAGTTGGCCCTCCGTCGGCGCGAGGAGGAGCCCCTCGAGCGCGGCGAGCCGTACGTAGAGCGCTCGTGCGTACTGTTCGTCGTCGCGGCTCCCCGTTGGCTCACCAGCGCTGCTGAGCTGCGGATAGCCGCGTGGGTCCGGCAGGTCGAGGCCGGCGTCGGCGAGGGTCCGCTCAAGTTCGGTAACGCGTGATGCATAGGTGCAGTTCGTGCCACCTGAGGCGGCGCAGCCACCGCCGTCAATGTCGGCGGCAATGTTCTCTCGAGTCAGGGAGACGGCATTGCGATCCGCCGCTTGTACCTTGGCCTGGAGTCGGGCCAGTGACGCGGTGAGAGTCGCCTTCGGCAGGATTGGGATCGTGAGTCCACGCGTCTGCCAGGGCGCCCATGGTGACTTCAGGGTGAAGGTGAGCGCACCATCCGCCCCCGCCTCGACAGAGACGAGGTGGTTCGCCACTACGGCGCAGATGTCGCTGACGAGCGGACAGCGCGTGGAGGCTGCAAGTTCGTAGGTGAACTTCACATCGTCGGTGGTGAGTGGTGATCCATCGTGGAAAGTGAGCCCTGAGCGCAGCGTGACGCGCCACTTCGTGCCGCCGGCCGCACTTGATGCTTCACCATCGGCGAGCACGGGGGTTGGCGCGAAGGTGGCATCGGCTCGGTAGAGGCCAGCGTGGACCATGGAGCCGACCAGGGCGGAGGCATCGTCGGTGTACGCGAGCTCTAGGCCGGCGGGCTCACCCACAATTCCCGCGCGAATGGTGCGTGCAGAGAAGACGCTGCAGCCCGAGAGCAGGGTTGCTGTTAAGAGAGCTGCGGCAAGGACCTTTAGGCTCCGATGCATCGGCATCTCCCCTCTCGCTCTCTCGTGGATCGGCGGGTGCCGATCTCCCCACAGGATAGGGGGTCGCCCTGCACTTTTGTGGCGGAGCGACCCGCCCGCACGAATCGCCTATGCGGCGAGGGCTGCGTAGGCGCGCTCAACAAGGCCGCACTCTGTTTGAAAATCGAGGAGGGCAATCGCCTCATCCATCGGCACCCAGCGCACCTCGTCGAACTCTTTATCCCACTGGTCAAACGATCCGCCGATCGCCTCCATTAAGTAGTAGTGCACCGTTTTATCAATGCGCTCCCCGCCGCGGGTGAACGAGTAGTGAATGGCATCAAAATACGAGAGGATCTGCACCTCAAGACCGGTCTCTTCACGTACCTCCCGAAGGGCCGTCTGCTCTTGCGTCTCGCCTTCTTCAGGGGTCCCCTTCGGCAGCGACCAGACGAAGCCATCACGCTCTCGGCGACGGCGCCCAATCACGATCTCAGGTCGCCCGCCGACACCTCGAATGACGAGGCCTCCAGCCGACATTGCGCTGCGGCGTGTCGCTCCCATGTGCTGCTCCCTCACCTCACCGATGGACGGGCGGCCGGGGCCGTACCCGCGATTACGACGATGGTAGCCTCCGCAGGGGCGGCGCGCTGCTCAGGCGCGGGGCGCTACCCTAGCCGCACGCGTGGTGCCGCAGCAGCGGCCACGCACAACAAAGAGGAGGCCCTGTGGGAGACCACTTTTCGGCGCGGCGCTCGCTCGGCGCGGGTCTCCCTGACCGCATTGCCCTGGAGCTCCTCCCACAGCCTGCAACCCCATGGGCCCAACTCCCGCTCGTACTGAAGATCCTTATTGAGGGCGCCGCCCGCCGCTCTGGCGATGGCTTCGTGCAGCCAGAAGACCTGCACGCCTATCTCGCATGGAAACCTGGTGCTGCCGCATCGGCGACCGGCGATGAGCGCGAGGTCCCCTTCTCCCCTGCCCGCGTCGTGTTGCAAGACTTCACCGGCGTGCCCGCCGTTGTTGACCTTGCCGCTCTCCGCAATGCGGCGACCGAACTCGGCATCGATCCGCATCGCATCAATCCGCAGGTTCCAGCGGATCTGGTGATTGACCACTCGGTGCAAGTTGATCGCTGGGCCACACGCGAGGCGCTCGAGCAGAACGTGGCGAAGGAGTACGAGCGCAACACGGAGCGCTACCAGCTGCTGCGCTGGGCGCAGGGTGCCTTCGACAAGTTCCGCGTCGTTCCGCCTGGCGCGGGCATCGTGCACCAGGTCAACCTGGAGAACCTCGCCACCGTTGTCCGCGTCGAAGAGGTTGACGGTGCGCCACTCGCCTTCCCTGATAGCTGCGTTGGCACCGACTCGCACACCACCATGATCTCGGGACTCGGCGTGCTCGGATTCGGCGTCGGCGGCATTGAGGCCGAGGCGGTACTGCTCGGCGAACCACTCTTCTCGCCCATTCCAACCATCGTGGGACTGCGACTCACTGGGCGACTCCCCGCCGGCACCACCGCAACCGATCTTGTCCTCACCGTCACGGAGCGCCTCCGCGCACATGGCGTTGTTGGCGCATACGTAGAGGCGTTCGGCGACGGGCTCGCCACGATCTCCCTCGCCGATCGGGCAACGATCGCCAACATGTCGCCAGAGTTCGGCGCAACGACCACGCTCTTCCCGATTGATGAGATCACCCTCGACTATCTGACAACAACTGGTCGCAGCAGCGAGAGCGTCGCCCTCGTTGAAACCTACGCGAAGGCACAGGGCCTCTGGCGCACCGCTGGCGCGGAGCCGCTCTACGACACCGTCGTGCATATCGATCTTGGCGAGGTCGCTCCGTCACTGGCTGGTCCGCGACGCCCGCAGGACCGCGTCCCCCTGCCGAACCTTGGTGCAAGCTTCGCCGCCGCCTACCCCGATCGCGCTGGCGCTGGTGCACATCACGCCACCGCCACTGCAACGAGCGGCGCATACGATCTGCACGATGGTGCGGTGGCGATTGCCGCGATCACCTCGTGCACCAATACCTCAAACCCATCGGTGATGATCGCCGCCGGCCTCCTCGCCCAGCGCGCTGTTGCGCGCGGCATGCAGGTGCCAGCCTGGGTGAAGACGAGCCTTGCTCCAGGCTCCAAGGTGGTGACCGCCTATCTCGAACGCGCGGGTCTCCTCGCGCCGCTGGAGACACTCGGCTTCAACGTGGCTGGCTACGGCTGCACCACCTGCATCGGCAACTCCGGCCCGCTCGACGTTGGCGTCTCAGGCGCTATTGAGTCAGGTGACCTCACTGTTGCCGCCGTCCTCTCAGGGAACCGCAACTTTGAAGGGCGCATCCACCCGTCGGTGCGTGCCGCCTACCTCGCCTCCCCACCACTCGTGGTGGCACTCGCACTCGCGGGCCGCGTCACGCTCGACCTCACACAAGAGCCGATCGGTAACGACAAGAGCGGCACCCCCGTCTTCCTACGCGACCTCTGGCCAAGCGACGACGAGATCAGCACCGCAGTTGCCGCCGCCGCCGACGCCTCGCTCTATCGCAGCAGCTACAAGGATCTCTTCGCTGGCGACGCACGTTGGCAGAACCTTGCGAGCCCTACGGGCGACACCTACGCATGGGATGCCAGCTCAACCTACGTCTCGCGACCAGCCTTCACTGAGGGGATCACCCCTGAGCCGCAGCCGATCGCCGACATCAGCAACGCACGCGCCCTACTGCTGCTGAACGACTCCGTAACCACCGACCACATCTCGCCCGCCGGATCCATTCGCGTCGACTCCCCCGCCGGCCGCTGGCTCATTGAGCACGGCGTCGCCGCTGGCGACTTCAACTCCTACGGCGCACGACGTGGTCACGACCAGGTGATGATGCGCGGCACCTTCGCCAACATTCGCCTGCGCAACGCCCTCGCTGGCGGCAAAGAGGGCCCAATCACCCGCCACCATCCGTCGGGCGAGATCCTCGCCGTCGCCGATGCCGCTGCCCGCTATCAGAGTGACGGAAACGACCTAATCATCCTCGCCGGCAAGGAGTACGGCTCAGGCTCATCCCGCGACTGGGCCGCGAAGGGGACGCGCATGCTCGGCGTGCGCGCCGTCATCGCACAATCCTACGAGCGCATCCACCGCTCCAATCTCATCGGCATGGGCGTCTTGCCGCTGCAGTTCCTGCCAGGCGAAAGTGCCGAGTCGCTGGGACTAACTGGTACCGAGCGCTTCACAATCGCAAACATCGGCAGCTGCACGGCACGCTCAGAGATCCGCATCACCGCACAACCCGTCGACAGCAACGACGCACCAACAGGCTCTGCGAAAGAGTTCTCAGCCCTGGTACGCCTCGACGGCCCAAATGAGGTGAACACCTATCGCAACGGCGGGATCATGCCGGCGGTACTGCGAAGGATGGCGAAGAGCAGCTAAGTGCGCAGTGAAGATGGTGGGCGATACTGGACTCGAACCAGTGACCTCACGGATGTGAACCGTGCGCTCTAACCAACTGAGCTAATCGCCCTCGGGCGCAGATTCTACTAGGTTCAGCCCTACAGGCTTGAGACGACAAATCCTTGGAGCAGGTTCAGAACGATCATTGTGACGAGCGGTGACCAGTCCACGCCACCAAAGGTTGGCAGGATTCTTCGGGCCGGCGCGAGGATCGGCTCGCTCATGTCATAGAGGATGCGCGAGATCCGATAGTTGCCGGAGGGGTCGAACCAGGACATCAGCACCCGCCCGAGAATCACCCACCAGAGGGTCTCGAAGATCAGATTCACAACGGCTTGTGTCGACATGTCTATAGCCTACCCGCGCGGGCCAAAGAGCGCGCTCCCCACCCGCACTTCGGTGGAGCCCTCACTGATCGCCACCTCGAAGTCGCCGCTCATCCCCGCGGAGCGGAGTGGTCCAAGGTTTAGGCCAAGTACCTGCGCGTCTGCGTCGATTTGAGCTGCAAGCGTTCGGAACTGAACGAAGGTTGGGCGTGCCGCTTCTCCACCGTCGGTGAGCCTCCCCACCGTGAAGAGCCCTGCCAGGGTGATCGGTGCCCCTTTAACGATTGCGGTGATGGCGGGGAGTGCCGCGCGCAGGGCCTCTGGGGTGAAGCCCGACTTCGCTGGATCTTCGTCCACGTTCACCTGGAGGGCGATCTCTATCGGCTTGGCTCGCTCGGTGGCGAGTACGGCGATGCGCTCCAGCAGATCAACGCTCCCAACCGTCGCGATGCGGTCGGCCACCTCCAGCGCACGTCGTGCCTTGTTCGACTGCAGGGGGCCAATCAGGACCCAGGTGAGGTTCGCCGCGGGTCGCAGCGCCGCAACGGCGGCGCGCTTCGCTTCCAGCTCTTGGACGCGGTTCTCGCCGAAGAGGGTGCAGCCAGCGTCGACGATGACGGCGATCTGCTCAGCGGCGACGCCCTTGGTGACGACCATCAGCTGGGCAGGGCCGGCGGCGCGCACGCGCGTCAGTAGATCTTGATAGCGGGTGGTGAGGTCAGCGGGGCTCAGCATCGTCTGGGGTTACCCCCAGCAACTAGAAGTTTTGCCGTCGCAGGAAGGCTGGGATTTCGAGATCGCCCGACTCAACCTCTTCTGGCTGCGGGGCACCGGCTGGAGCCGGCTCGTCTGCCGCATCTTCAAAGACGACAGGGGCTGGCTCAGCCACCGGGGCTGGCGTGTAGGTGAAGCTTGGCGCAGGTGCATCTTGAACAGCCACTCCATCGCCTCGCAGGCTCCATGCGCCACTGTCCGTCGCGCGGTATGGGGCACGTGCGCTAGAGGCTGAACCCTGTCGCTCGGCCGAGAAGCCGGTGGCGATCACGGTGATCTGAATCTCATCACCGAGCGACTCGTCGAGCGAGGTACCGAAGATGATGTTCGCCTCGTCGTCGGCACGTGCCGTGATGTGGTTGATCGCCTCGTTCACCTCATGCAGGGTGACGGTGGCGGATGCGGCAACGTTGATCAACACGCCGGTCGCGCCCTGAATGTCGACCTCGAGGAGTGGCGAGGCGATGGCAATCTCGGCGGCGGCGGTGGCGCGGTTCTCACCGCTGGCGCGACCAATGCCCATGAGTGCGGAACCTGCGTCGCGCATGATCGAGCGCACATCGGCGAAGTCGAGGTTGATGATGCCAGGCACCGTGATGACATCGCTGACGCCCTTGACCGCCTGACGCAGAACGTCGTCGGCGATGCGGAACGAATCTTCCATCGAGGTCTGTCGGCTGACGACGCTGAGGAGTCGTTCATTCGGAATAACGATGAGGGTGTCGACGTGCTTGCGCAGCTCGTTGGCGGCAGCTTCGGCCACCGCGGCGCGTCGCTTCCCCTCAAAGACGAACGGCTTCGTGACGATGCCGATGGTGAGGGCGCCAATCTCCTTGGCGATCTTGGCAACGACAGGTGCTGCACCGGAACCGGTGCCGCCGCCCATGCCGGCGGTGACAAAGACGAGGTCAGAGCCTTCGAGTGCGGCGCGGAGATTCTCGATGTCTTCTTGTGCGGCACGCTCGCCTACTGCTGAGTCGCCGCCGGCGCCAAGGCCACGTGAGATCCCGTCACCAATTCGAATGCGTGTTGGGGCGTGGGACTTCACCAGCGCCTGAGCATCGGTGTTCACGGCAATGAATTCCACGCCGAGGAGCTCGGCACGAATCATGCGGTTGACGGCGTTGGATCCTGCGCCGCCGACACCGACGACGCGAATGAGCGCGAAATTCTCGGTCTGCGCTGCCATCGACTACATGCCCTCCGGACCTGTTGCCCCGACTCTGCGCCGCCCGGGGCTAGCCCCGTTTAGACGACGCCCTCCCGTCGATCCCGCGAAGTGTAGCAGCGCCCCGCCCGCTGTTCGCGGGCGGTTGGGTTACCCCCGAATGCGTCCGAGGAGGCTGCGTGCGCCACCGAGGATGCGACCACCAAAACCTGCGGCTGGCTCCTCGGCGATCCCCGCCTCGTCCAGCCCGCGGGCGACCCACGAGAAGAGGCCGAGCACGGCCGCCTGCCCTGGTCCGCGGAACTCATCGAGGATGCCCAGTAGTGGGCCGGTCGGCGCTGCGACGCGAATCGGCGA
>CAMAXG010000015.1 GCA_945862225.1 Thermoflexus hugenholtzii JAD2
CCGATCATGTCGAGGAAGATCGGCACCTTCACGATGCTAATAATGAATCCGCCGACGATGTTGAGGGCCGCCATTACTGGCACAAGGACCGCAACATACGAGAGCGGGATTCGCTGGGCGGCGCGTGCCGCTGCTGCTCCTGACATCTCTGTTCCTCCTTTTCGCCGGTTTCCAGCCTGGAAGCCGACCTGTTTCGCCCTGGGTGACAACGCCACCCTTGGCTTTACAACCAAACGGCAACCCGCCGTTCCGCGGAGGTTATGCTCCCTTAACCTTCTGTCAAGCCCCTGATGCGTCAGGCGCACCAGCCCCTAGGGCCGGCGCGTGGAGGCTTCGGGGTATGGTCTCCCCCTACGGGATCACGGGCCAAGGGCCCATAACGAGGAGGCATCCATGCGTGGGAAGTGGTGGTCGAACCCGATTCTGAGCTCCCTGACCCCAGTGGTTGAGGGCTCTGGGTTTGTTACAACGAACGAGGGGGAGGTCCAGCGGGTGGCCACGTGGATGGCCGCCGAGGAGTTCCCCGACTTCCGCTCCACCGCCCCGGCGGCGAAGGGCCCCTTCGACATTGGCCCCGACCCCGATAAGAACATCGACCTCACGATGCTCATTACCATCCTCAACTTTGCCTTCACCGACTTCGCCACCTCCAAGAAGTTCGAGGTGACCTACAACGGCGTCCGCTACTCCGATAGCGAGGCGATGTTCGCCTGCCTCCACAAGGCGATCCTGGCGGGTCACCCGATCCTCACCGGCCAGTGGGCCGCAGGGGTTACCCGGCGCGACCTTGAGGAGCTCTTCCGCGGCGACACCGAAATTCCAATGCTCGACGAGCGGGTCGCAGCACTCAACACGGTCGGCACCACGCTCAGCGAGAAATATGACGGAAAGTGGCACCGCTGGGTCGCCTCGTGTGCGCCCGCCCTCTACGCCGGTGGTGACGGCCTGCTGGAGCGACTCGTCACTGAGTTCCCACGCTTCGACGACGTGAGCGACTGGAAGGGGCACACGATCCAGATTCAGAAGCTGTCGCAGCTCGGCCTCTGGGGGCTTCATCGCGGACTCGCTCCACTCGGTCGCACCGTGCTGAAAGATCCCGAGATGTGTACGGCGTTTGCCGACTACATCGTGCCAGTCGCGCTGCGCACCATGGGCATCTTTGAATACGAGACATCACTCGAGAAGCGCATCATGGGCGGCGAGCTCATCCCGCGCGATTCACTTGAAGAGATTGGGATTCGCGCGCACAGCATCTACGCGACTGCGCTCCTTACCGACGAGGTGAACGCGCGACGACCAGCAGACAAGCAGCTGCTGATTCCGGAGGTTGATTATCGACTCTGGAAGACCTATCACGCGACGCATTATCCGCACCACCTCACGCGCACGATCATGTACTAAACGTGGCCCATTCACGTGCTAAGGGAGTACGTCGAACGTTGCCGTTTGCCGATGTGCTGTCGCGACCTGGAGCCGTCGTCACTACAATTGGTGGGCTGATCGCTCGTTCGCCAATCTCTATGGTGCCGATTGGCCTGATCGCAATTGGAAGTGGACCGCTCGGTTCGTATGCCGTGGGTGGTGCCGCTGCAGGCGCCTTCTCCATCGCAAACGCAGTCGGTGCAACCTTGATCGGTCGCGCCGCTGACGAGCGTGGACATCGGCCGATGCTCTTGCGCACCTCATTTGTGATGACCGCGGGTGCTGTAATGATCTCGGCTGTTGCGCTCTTAGCTCCAAACGCACTGCTCCTGATTGCGGCGTCGGCGCTTTTTGGCGCAGCTACTCCGGGGATGGGCTCCATCATTCGCGCTCGATGGACCTCTGTTGTGCACACTGCGCCGCTTCGCATTCGCGCGATGGCACTGGAGTCGGTGAATGACGAGGCGAACTTTTTGATCGGACCGCCACTTGCCTCACTTCTTATCGTGCAAGGATTTGTTTGGGGGCCCGTTGCAGCCGCAGCGCTCTTCTTCGTGATCGGGACGATCATGGTGATCTCTCAGCGATCATGGGAGCCAGCGCTACATGAGCGCGACGCGGCAGGGATGCGCGGTGAGATTCGCGCTAACGGGCTGCTCATGCTGAGTGCAGCGGCGATCGGTGCGATTCTCGGCGCCAGCCAGGTGCTCCTCCTCGCATACTGCGCGGCGGTCGGCGCCGCTGCTGGCATCGCTCTTGCGCTCGGCCTCAACTCTGGGGCGAGTCTGGTGGGCGCGATCCTGATCGGCTCTAAAGCTGATTGGCGCTGGTCGGCGGAGCGGCGCTTTGCTGTTGCGGCGATTGTATTCGGGCTCGCCACGATTCCGACCGCTCTTGTTAGCGGCTATCTTCCATATTTGATCGCCACCACGATTGCCGGGTTCGGCATCGCCCCGATGTTTATTCAGCAGAACGCAGTGATCGCAGAGCGTGCTGGCGGAGCGGCACGAAGCGGCGCTTTTGCTCTCATCGGCGGTGGTGTTGTCTTTGGAATTTCAGCGGGTTCTGCAGCGGGTGGCGTTGCGATCGATGCCTTCGGAGCCTCCGAGGCACGGCTGATTTTGATTCCGCTGTCGCTCCTGATGGTGCTCCCGATCCTGGTGGGAGCTCAGCGCGCCGAGAAGCGTCCGACCCGCTCCGCAAAGCGCTGAAGGAAGGCCTCGCCGTCGCCCGCAATGGCGACACGGCTATTCGCTGGGGTGTTGGTGCGGCCCCGCACATCCACGAGAAGGTCGCCCTGGGTGACCCCCTCACGCGTCTCAACGGCGCTTGGCGCACTGACGATGGTCGCGAGCGCCGCGTCGAGCGCCACCGCCACGGTGAAGGCGTCGTGAATGTGCGACCCCTCGATCTTGTCGTACTGCAGGTGGAACTCGTCGTAGAAACGCAGTGCCTCGTCGATCAGGCGTAAGACCGGGTTGAGCGTGGCATCGCCACGCTGCGCGCCAGCACGGCCGGCTGCGGCAACGAGTGCCGCCCAGTGCGGTGGTCGAATGAGCGCCGACTCTGTGGCATCAAGTGGCAGGATGAGCGCCGGTCGGCCCGCTGCAGCACAGGCGCGAATCACCTCGTCAAGTGCTTCAGGGTCACACCAAGCGTTCCACTCACTGCGCGCACCAGTGTTCCCTGGCGTTGCAACAGCGCCAGTCATCAACACCACGTCGTGCAAGAGCGTCGGTAGCTCAGCGTCGAGTCGGAAGGCGGCGGCGATGTTCGTGGCTGGCGCACAGCCAATGATCGTCACGGCGCCAGGGTGACGACGCACCTCGGCAACGATGCGCGCGGCGGCGGCGTTGGTGCCATCAGCAGACGGCGTGCTGAGTGCGCGTGATGGCTCAGGAAGAACGGCGTAACCGAGACCGGTTGGTCCGTGCGTCTCTGGTGTGGTAACGAGCGCCTTAACGAGCGGCGTACGAGCGCCAGCGATCACGTCAATGTGTGATGCACCCGCAACGTCGAGCACGCCGCGTGTATTGCGCACGACTGCTTCAAGGTTGACGTTCCCTGGCGCACAGGTTGCAAGGAGCAACTCAGCATCAGGCGATGCGAGTGCGTAGAGAAGCGCCATCGCATCATCGATGCCCGTGTCGACATCGAGAATGAGTTTCTGCTGTGGCATGCGCGCGAGCGCTACTTGATGCGGCCGGCGGCGCGATCCGCCGCAATGAGCTTGCGCAGGCCCGCGATTGACGTGTCAATCACGCGGTCAATGGATGAGTCGGCAAGCTCTGCCTCTGTCATTGGACGCTGATCTGGGTTGCCGAGAATCAGCATTGCGCCACCTGCACGAACGCGCAGCGTTGCCGCAACGATAAAGAGCGTTGCCGCCTCCATCTCGGAGCAGATCGCGCCACCCGCCATCCATGCCTTCCAGCGGCGCTGCAGATCTTCGGCGATCGGCATGCGCTCTGGATTGTGCTGGCCATAGAACGAGTCCTTCGACTGCGCGATGCCAACGTACCAAGGGAAGCCACTCTCCTTCGCGGCCTCGCGCAACGCGAGGGTGATGTCGAGATCGGCGACCGATGGGAACTCCATCGGCAGGTAGTGGCGACTGGTGCCTTCGTCGCGAATGGCGCCGCTAATGATCCCAACCGAGCCCGGCTTGATGTGGTGCTGCATGGAGCCCGAGGTGCCAACGCGGATGAAGGTGTCAACGCCAACGTCGGCGAGCTCTTCAACGGCGATCGCCGTGGAGGGGCAGCCGATGCCGGTGGAGGTGCAGGCAACAGGCACGCCGTCGAGTTCACCGGTCCAAGTGGTGTATTCGCGGCGGCGCATCAGGAACTTCGGGTTGTCGAAGCGGCTAGCGATCACCTCAACGCGATCCGGGTCGCCAGGGAGCAGCACGTAGCGGCCGACCTCGCCCTGCTTGATGCCGATATGGTGCTTGCGGCCGTCGTCCTCTCTTGCTGCCATCAGTGTGCTCCTCCCGCTAGATACGGTGCGGCGAGCTTCGCCGCCTCTTCCTTCGATAGGTAGCTGCTCTGTGTGCCTGGCTTCTGCACGCTCTCTGAGGCGCAGGCTACGGCAAGTTCTACCGCCCGCACAGGGGTGAGGCCACTGGCGAGACCGAACGAGAAGGCGCCGAGGAATGAGTCGCCCGCCCCGGTCGTGTCGACGACGGTCACCTTCGGCGCGCTTACACGCTGAAGGGGCTGGCCGCGCTGGGCGATGGCGGCGCCGTGGCCGCCGAGGGTCACCAGCAGGTTGATGCCACTCTTCGCTGCAGCGGCAAGGATGCGCTCGTCGGCACCGTCGCCAATGGCGGAACCGCCGAAGAGGGTGGTGAACTCCATCTCGTTCGGCGCGAGCCAGTCAGAGACGGCGAGGAGCTCTGGGTCAATCTCGGCGGCGGGGGCGGGGTTCAGTAGGGTGGTGATCCCCGCAGCACGTGCCGCGCGGAAGGCCGCGAGTGTCGTTGCTTGTGGAATCTCAAACTGGCCCACAACGATGGTTGGTTTGAAGTCGCGCACCGCCGCCTCGGCAACGGCGGGGTCCGTATCGTTGTTGGCGCCGGGGACGATGATGATGCGGTTGATCCCGTTCGCGTCGACCCAGATCGGCGCGACGCCACTTGAGCCTGGAACGGTGCGCATCCAGCGTGTGTCGATCCCCTCTTTCACAAAGTTCGCCAGATGCGAAGCGCCATATGCGTCGTCACCGACGGCGTTGACCATGGCGACGGGGGCGCCGAAGCGTGCCGCTTGCACCGCCTGGTTTGCACCCTTCCCGCCGAAGCCCATCTGGAAGCGATCGCCCACCAGGGTCTCACCCGCATTGGGGATGACCTTGGCGTACGAGATCAAGTCCATCATGGTGCTGCCGACGACAAGAATCCGTGCTGTGCTCACGTTCGACGCATCTCCTTTATGTCGGGCGGTGATGCCCGGTTCAGCCCACCGATCGGCGAGAAGGGGATGATGCCCCTAATTGCCTCCGAGCGCACGGCGTGACCCGCGTGGCGCACCGAGCAGGCGCGCCACTCGGGACCTAGCGCATGCGGATCTTCTGCTTCGCGATCTTCGTGGTCCCAGCTGGCAGTCGCCGATTCTCAAGCCAGACCACAATTCCATAGAGCTTGCACGCCACGCAGATGCCGGTGATGGCAAGGAACGTTTGCAGCGCGGCCACAACCGTGACAAGGCCAACCGAAATGAGACCAGCGCCAAAGAGCTGGTGCACGATCACGGCTCCAAGAATCATGGTGCCGCCCATCACCTGCGCAAGGCGTAGGCCTGGAACTGGCTGAAGGTCGGTTGGCTTTGGTGCAGAGATCACGCCGCGCTCACGCAAGATGCGGAACGGGAGTGCGAGCAGGCTGACACGAAGGCCCGTTGCGGCGCTTAGCAGCATCGCCAACGAGATCAGCACGATGAGTGCAACGCCAAACTGCTGCGTTGCTGGCTGCAACCAGAGAGCAGTCGCGACAAGAAGCAAGACGACGCTCAGCGCTGCGCCGGAACGGAATCCTCGTGAGTCGGTCATCTGTGACATGGGTGACACCTCAGGCTAAGTGGATTTTGCGGCGCATTGCGCGCCGATGGAGCCTGATAGACCGGAGCGGGCGGTTAGCGCGCGAGCGATCGCAGGCCAGGAACATGCGAGCGTCGACAGATCGACGGCTCACCTGCGACCGATGCAATTAGCTCTGCTGCACTCATGGCTGGCATCGTACCGTGCTCGTTCACGACTTACTTACTGCTCAGGCTTGCAATAGCCTTCTGAGCAGTCTCAAGGCCGAGCAGCGCGCAGTGAATGCGCGTCGGGCCAACCTCAACACCGAGAAGCTCCATCACGAAGGGGCTGCCGAGCGCCAAGATCTCGTCAATGCGCTTGCCACGCAGCTCGTCGGTGATGAGCGACGTGCCGGCCTGCGAGATGGCGCAGCCGCGGCCGCTGAATGCCACGTCGGTGATAACGCCAGCCTCGTCGAGCTGTAGCTGCAAGTTGATGACGTCGCCGCAATTTGGATTGCGCCCCTCAAGGCTGACGCTCGGTGCGGCGAGCGGCGCCTGGTTATGCGGACGGCGATGGTGCTCAAGGATCTGCTCGCGATAGAGATCGTCCATGCCACCCATCGCTTAGCCCTCAAATACTTTGCGCGCGTCGCGCAGGCCGGCAAAGAGTGCATCGAGGTCTTCGTGTGTGGTGAACGGGGCAACGCTCACTCGCGCCGACGAGCTGAGTTCCAGCTGCTCGTGCAGTGGCTGCGCGCAGTGGAAGCCGGCGCGAATGGCCACACCGCGGCGATCAAGGATCTCGGCCAGGTCATGGGCATGGATCAGGTCGCTCGAGAAGGCGACCAGGCCAGCGCGCTGGCTGGCGTCGCGTGGGCCAAGGATGCGAGCGTCGGGGAGCACCTCAGGGAGCTCACGGATCACCCGCTCAATCATGAGCGCCTCGTGCGCATGGATCTTGTCGCGGCCGAACTCGTCGAGCAGGTCGCAGGCGGCGGCGAGGGCCACGGCGCCCGACGCGTCGGGGGTGCCGGCCTCAAAGCGCTGGGTTCCCGTCGTGAAGTCGGCGTCGCGCAGCCGCACGCTATGGATCATGTCGCCACCGGTTTCGATCGGCGCCATCTCGGCGAGCAAGTCGGCACGCGCCCAGAGCCCGCCACCCGCATAGAGACCGCCCATCTTGTGCGCGCTGAAGGCGTAGAAGTCTGCGCCGGTCGCGGGAATCGAGACGGGCATATTCGCCACCGCCTGGCAGCCATCCACGCAGAGGAGTGCACCAACGGCGTGCGCCGCTTCGGCGATCTGGGCGAGCGGCGCAATGGAGCCAAGCACGTTGGAGACGTGTCCGAGGGCAATCATCTTCGGCTTCAACTTCATCAGCGAATCGAGTCGGTCCCAGAGAATCTCACCGGTTACGTCGTCAACAGGAATGAATTCGAGGTCGGCATCCATCTCACGCGTGATCTGCTGCCACGGAATGAGGTTTGCGTGATGCTCCGCCTCGGTGACGAGCACCACATCACCGCGACGCAGGTTCGCCTTTCCCCACGAACGTGCAACAAGGTTGAGCGCCTCGGTGGCACTGCCGAGCATCACTAGCTCGCTTGCCGGAACGTCGACATACGCAGCGATGCGCGCACGTGCCGCCTCATACCTGTCAGTCGCCATCTGGGCGAGGGTGTATGCGCCGCGATGTGGGTTTGCGTTCGCGGTGAAGAGGAACTTCGAGACTGCATCAACCACGCGCTGCGGGCGCTGTCCGGTTGCGGCGCTGTCGAGATAGTGCAGCGGTCGACCGCCAGGTTGCGTCTTAAAGATTGGATATTCGGCGCGAACCTTTACGGGATCGAGGGTGCCGTCTGCGTTATGCCACACGCCCATCTCTCGAACCTATCTCTCCGCGCTACGCCGACGGCGCTGGTGCAGCGGTTGGCGTTGCCGCCTCGTCTGCTGTTGGGTTGATGCCGTTCTCGGCAAGGATCGGCGCATACCCTTCGCGCTCCAAGCGGTGCGCAAGGTCTGGCCCACCAGAGACAACAATGCGGCCGCGCGCGAGCACGTGCACGAACTGTGGCTTCAGGTAGTCGAGGAGTCGCTGATAGTGCGTGATCACCAACACGCCGAGCTCTGGTGAGAGCATCGTGTTTACACCCTCTGCAACGATGCGCAACGCATCGATGTCAAGGCCGGAGTCGGTCTCGTCGAGAATTGCCATCTCTGGCTTCAGCAACGCCATCTGCAACATCTCGAGACGCTTCTTCTCGCCGCCCGAGAATCCGTCATTCACGTAGCGCGTCATGAACGCCTCGTCCACCTTGAGCTGCGTGAGCTTCTCCTTGACGAGCTTGCGGAACTCGCCCATCGTCATGCCGCCCTTCACTGGGTCAGACGGATCGAACTCAGGATCGCGCACGAGCCCAGAGCGACGCGCATTCATTGCGGTGCGCAAGAAGCTCGCAACGGAGAGCCCCGGAATCGAGGTTGGATACTGGAAGGCAAGGAAGAGACCGAGCCGCGCGCGCTGGTCGGCGCTGTAGTCGAGAAGATTTTCGCCCTTCCACGACACGCTGCCCGAAACGATCTGATAGCTCGGGTGTCCCATCAGCGCGTAGCTGAGGGTCGTCTTACCGGAGCCGTTCGGTCCCATGATCGCGTGCACTTCGCCCGGCTTCACCGTGAGCGAGATCCCCTGAAGGATGTGCTTGCTTGGGTCGCTCGACGGTGCGACGACGAGGTCCTTAATGACTAGGTACGCGTTCACACTCATGTGCGTCTCCTCTCTCTCAGTGCTTGACTGGACTATGTAGGGCGATTGGTGAACCCGGCTTGGCAAGATCGGCGAGGGTAAATGAATCAAGCGCCTCGTTGACCGAGTCGCGCACGCGGCTCCAGAGCTGGGTCACGGTGCAGTTGCCGGCGCGATTGCAGGGGCTCCCCTCTTCGGCGAGGCAGGCCATCGGCACGATGGGGCCTTCGAGCGCCTTAAGAATTGCACCCATGCGCACCTCGTTCGCCGGACGGGCGAGACGGTAGCCGCCATGGGCGCCGCGCTGGCTGTCGATAATGCCCGCGTCGCGCAGGCCACCAATGATCTGCTCGAGGTAGGCGCGTGGCAGATCTTCCTGCTCGGCGATGTCGGTCAGCGAGACGGGCTCGCCGTGATCCATGCGGGCGAGGGCAACCATGAAGCGCACCCCGTACTCACCGCGCGTGCTGAACGCGACGGCGCCGCTGCCGTGCAGGCCGCGGGTGACAGGTTCCTGGTGTTCGGTCAATGCGCCTCCTGAGGGGGGATTTCTGACATGTTTTGTCGGACTTCAGATTACCCTATCCCTATGAGCCAAACCCTTGAACGACTGATCCGCCTCTCGAACGCCCTCCCTGCGGGATTTACGGCGCTCACCTGCGACGTTGAGCGCGATGTTGCGGAGCTCACCACCCTCACCAATGCGAACTACCACGCGGTGGGGTACCCGCTGCTGTACAGCGAGGGTGATCTACGCGAAGATCTCACCGGCTCTGGCATGGATGCGGCCAGCCAGGCCATCGTCGTTCGGGCGCCGACCGGAGCGATCGCCGGGTGGGCGTGGGCGATCGGTGCGACCGATGCCGAGAAGCCACGTGCGTACCTCGATGGGGGTGTGCACCCACTCTTTCAGGGCATCGGGCTCGGTCGAAACCTCTTCGCCTGGTCGCGGGATCGCGCCGAGGAGCTCCTCGCCCCGTTTGAAGGCGCAACGATCCAGGCGCAAACAGTTGAGCCCGACAAGCGTACGCAGCGACTCTATGAAGCGGCCGGTATGCGACCAATTCGCTACTACTCCGAAATGCTGCTGCGCTTTGCCGACCGGCCGACCAGTAGCAAGCTAAGTGATGCGCCGATCCCTGCTGGTTACCAGTCGTTGGGGATTGCCGATGTCGACCTTGAGGCGCTGCGTGTTCTGAAGAATCACTGCTTCGCCGATCACTGGGGAACCTCATCAATGACGCCCATTGAATGGAGGGAGTACCTCGCCGCGGAATCCGCGCGTCCTGCACTCGGTGAGGTGATTGCGAACGCGAACGGCGAACTTGTGGCCTATCAACTCACCGGCGCCTTCCCACAAGACACCGACACCGTTGGCCACGTGCTCTGGGTGAACAACCTTGGCGTGCATCGCGAGCATCGCAATCGTGGGCTAGCTCGGCTCTTGCTTGAGCGTCACCTGATTCGCGCGCAGGCCGATGGCTACGAGGGGTCAATGTTGGGTGTTGACGCTGCGTCACTCACGGGTGCGAACAAGCTCTATGAAAGCATTGGATACAAGCACCACTCTGGCGCCGTGCGCTTCATCCTTGGTGACGCGGAGTTCTCCTAAGAGAAAGTTAGTCGCGAACGGGCGTCTGCGAAACGGAGCGCGTGGCCGAGGCTTCAAGCTTCTCCGCCTGACGCGCGAGCAGCCAGAGCAGATCGGCGAGGCGATTCAAATACGCCAGTAGGTGCTCACCAGGCAGAAGACCTTCGCGGCCGAGCGTGACGCACCAGCGCTCTGCGCGACGAATGATCGTGCGCGCAAGTTCAATTGCCGACGATGCCTTGCTGGAACCTGGAATCACGAAGTCCTTCGGGAACTCAATCACCGCTTCGGTTGCGGCGAGCAGCGCGTTGATGCGCGCCAACATCTTTGGCGACACCTTGGTGCGCCCCTCTTCGAGACGGTTCCATGCGTCGGGGTTCGTGGCGAGTTCGGCGCCAATCACAAAGAGGTCGCGCTGGATCGAGAGGATGGTTTCGTCAAGTTCGGCGATTCCCTCGCCGGTGAGGCCGATCAGTTCAGCGCGCGCCATGCCGAGTGCAGCCGTCGCTTCGTCGACAGTGCCGTACGCCTCGGTGCGCACATCATCTTTCGAGATGCGATCGCCACCAAAGAGGAGTCCAGTAGTACCAGCGTCGCCCTTACCGGTGGCGACCTTGCTTGGTGGCAGCTTCAGTTCGTCGCTCACCAGGCGAGACCCGCATCTTTCGGATCCCAGCGCTCGGCAAGCAACGTGACCTTTACCGGATGCTCAAGCACCGATTCGGCCGCCTCTTTCACCTGGGCAAGCATCGAGCCTGCGTATGGGCAGAACGGCGTGGTGAGGATCATCTTCACTTCGGATTCGGTCTCGCCAACGAGCACCTGGCGAATGAGTGCAAGCTCCACCACGTTCATGCCGATCTCAGGGTCAACAACGGAACGGAGCGCGTCGAGGATGGCGAGTTCGGTGGCGCGCTTCTGCGCATCGAACGGGGTGATTGGGGCGAGTGTCTCTTCGGTCACGCGAGGGCCAACTCTGCAGGGGTGAGGTCTGGCCCCTTGAGTGCGCCGTTCGCGTCGAAGAATTCGGCGTAGTGCTCGCGGTTCGCCGCAGCGAATTCGTACGCACGCGCAATGCCAACGATGCGTAGCTCAGGCATCTCCTTTAGCAGTCGTGCGCCGTCAAACCCTTCGGCGCGCAGTTCAAGCAGTCGTCGCACAGTGAGGCGTGTGCCATACAAGAATGGCTCGCCGTTCATCACGAGCGGATCGGTGTGCACCCACTTGATGGTCATGGTTAGGCTCCCTTATAGATGGCGGCGAGGATGCGGTTGCGCTTGCGCATGTCGCCACCGAGGCGGCGGTGCCACTTGAGTACGGCGATCCCTTCGAGGAGTGCGCGGTCGGCGAACGCTGCGGCCTCGCCGGCGAGCACCGTCGGTACGGCGATGCGCAGGCCTTCGTAGAGATCGGTGACGTCGTCCATGGAGATGCGGCGGCGGCGCCAGGTTGGCGTGCCGTGTTCGGTGAAGCTCTTCAGCGGGGTGATGCTGCCCGAAGCAACGCTCACCGCGAGCTTCTCGAGCACCACCTGGGCATCGCGCATGAGGTGGCGCAGACCGATGTCGCCAACGCGGTCGCGAAGTTCAGGATTGCGCTCCACGGCGGCCACGATGGCGCGGCCGGCGAGCTGCTCCCACTGGGCGGTGAGTGGCGCAACGGCGCTCGGGAACCCGGCGGTGTGGTCGAGGGGTCGGGCGCCGTGCAGTGGGTGACTCATGTGCGTAAGGGTACCATCGCGCCCCGCAAGGGAGCCCGCTACCAGAGGTCGTCGCCCTCGCCCTTTACCGGCGTTCGCGTGCGATTCAGGGCGTGGTCTTCATGCTCGCTCGCCGCCTTACGCGCCGCGTCGATTGCCGCTTGGAGTGCCCCCGCGCCGCCGACCAAACCGTGTGGCGCCTCGAAGAGGTGGTCAGGGAGCCCCGCCTTCTCATCGCGCGCGCGCCCCTTTGTTTCGCCAAGGAATGGCATACCGAGTCGCTCCACCGCGTCGAGTGAGGCGCGCAGCACCGCACCTTTGGCGGCAACCACGGCGCGCACCTCGTCGGCCTCCTCTAGGTCACTGATCTGACGACCGCGGAGCGGCTGCGCGATGCGCCCCACGTCGAGCCAGGCCTGGTGATAGCGATCCATCTGCCCCCACGCCGACGACAAGAGCGCGTCGCTCGCCGCGAGCCAGGTGTTCAGCGCCGCCCGCGACGGGGCACGCGCAATGCGATCCCCCTGATCAATCAGGTCTTGGGTCTGTCGAACGAGATCGTCGCGCTTCATGCGCGCTTAGCGATCGCCCGAGGCGCGGTCGTTTTTGGCGAAGGCGGTCAGCTCCGCGCGGCAGGCCTCATGCGCCTTGGCGACCTGGCGTTCAAGCCAACCCGTCATGCGCGACGAATCTTCAAGCGTCACCACAGCGCCCTGATCGCCATCTTCCACAATGAATCCGGTGGTGGTGCGGAAGTCGCTGAACCAGTTCGCCTGCAACTGCAGCAGCTCGTCGGCCACCACGCGGCGCTCAAAGAGCCAGTCGAGGTGTGCAGCGTTCAGCGCGTCGGCAATGTCGGCGAGTCGCTCACGAGTGCCGCGGCTTCGCGCCAGCATCAGCGTTGCGACACGTACAGCCGTAAAGGGCGAGCGCGCCTCGGCAATCACCGGCGGCCAGGGGAGCGGAAGTGTGGCGTTATCGGGCTTGCTCATACGGTCCAGTATCGCACCGTCGGAAGCGCGAAGAGTTAGAGCAGCTCTCCGTGCGCCGCGGCGCTCGGCTCGCCCTCTTTCGGGCGTGGCTCAGTACCTGCTGGGAGCACCTCAAGCGGTGCGCGCGATGTGCCCTCAACGGCACCGCCGATGCCGAGCGGCTGCCACTTCGATGGGTCCTGCAGGCGATGCGCCTCGGTGTTGCCGCGGCTGTGCATCTCGGCGTGGCCCTTCGGTTCGATCCACATCTCGTGACCGGCGAGCAGACCGAAGATGCCCTCTTGGCCTGGCTCAGGTCGCGACGCGCGGCAGTCTGGGCACTTCGCCGCGTCGTGACGCGTGTAGTGCTCGGGCTCTTCGTACGTGCTGATGTAGCCCTCGTAGTTGCGCAGCACCACCTTGTGGTCGCTGTACGAGATCAGGTAGTTCGGCATCACCGGAATCTTGCCGCCACCACCAGGTGAGTCGATCACGTAGGTCGGAACCGCGTAGCCGCTGGTGTGACCGCGCAGACCTTCGATGATTTCGAGGCCCTTGCCGACTGGTGTGCGGAAGTGGCCAGAGCCTTCAACAAGGTCGCACTGGTAGATGTAGTACGGGCGGATGCGATTCTCAACGAGCTTGTGTACCAACTTGCGCATGATGTGCACGCAGTCGTTCACGCCCGCGAGCAACACCGACTGGTTACCAACTGGAATGCCGGCGCGCGTGAGCTTGTCGACGGCGCGTGACACTTCGGGCGTGATCTCCTGTGCGTGGTTGAAGTGCAGGTTCATCCAGAGTGGGTGGTACTTCGCGAGCATCTCGCAGAGTTCATCGTCGATGCGCTGCGGCATGAAGACCGGCACGCGCGAACCGATGCGAATGATCTCGATGTGCGGAATGTCGCGCAGGCCGCGCAGAATCTTTTCGAAGAGTTTCGGCGCAAGGGTGAGCCCGTCGCCACCGCTAATGAGTACGTCGCGCACCTGTGGGGTGCGGCGCAGGTAGTCGAGCTGCGCCTCGTGATCCTTGCTGTTGAAGTTCTGCGTTGGGTCACCAACGATGCGCGAACGCGTGCAGTAGCGGCAGTACGAGGCGCACTGCGTGGTGACGAGCATCAGCACGCGATCTGGGTAACGGTGCACGAGGCCTGGCACTGGAGAGTGGCGATCCTCGCCGAGCGAGTCTTCCATCATTGCGGTGAAGGCCTGCTGCTCCGAGCCAACCGGAATGACCTGACGGCGGATCGGATCGTTCGGATCCTTCGGGTCGATCAGGCTGATGAAGTACGGGGTGATGTCGACGCGGAACTTCCCCTCGGCGGAGAGGCCTTCGCGCTCGTCTTCGGTGAGCTCGAGGATCTCACCGATCTCTTCGAGCGAGTTGACGCGGTTGCTGAGCTGCCAGCGCCAGTCGTCCCACTGCTCGTTCGGCACATCGGCCCACTTCGGCGCGCGGCGGCTGCGGAGTGGCTGGCCGTCGGCGCCAAGCGCCTTGGCTGGATCGCGCGGATTCACCCAAGCGGCATCGGCGGCTGCTGCCGCGGCGGCGTTGCTCTTTAGGATCTCCGTTGCGTCCATCTCGTGCCTCCTACTCCCAGGCGGGTGCCCCATGGGGGGCTGGATAGGGAGTATGCACGCTGGATAGGGCTCTGGGTAGCCCCCGCTACGTGAGGAGCGTGACCGCCGCAGGGCGCACGGTGAAGCGTGCGGGGATGCGCCCCACGATCTCGCCGTCGGCCTCGATCTCGACGGCGCGGGCATCGGGACCGCCCGCCGGTGCGGCAAAGACGTCGGCCCCCTGGGAGACGGTCACCTTCGGGTGCGCGTAGTGGGTCCCCTTATAGACGAGTGGCAGGCTGACCACGAAGTCACTGCGGGCGATGTCGCCGAAGCGCACCACCTCAAAACGGCCATCGTCGATGCGGGCGGTTGGCGCCACATGCATGCCGCCGCCAAACCAGGCGCCGTTGGCGATCGCCATGGCGGCAACGGGGCCACTCTCCGGCGCATACTCGTCGACGCGTGCCTCTACTAGATCGGGGGCGTAGCTTGCACCGGCACGCACCGTGGCGAGACCAAAGGCCAGCGCGCCAGCGTGGCGCTTCAGTTGCGGGTACTCCTCCAGGGCGTGCGCGATGCGAGCCGTGACCCCGAACGAGGCGATGTTCAGGAAGAGGCGAACACTTCCGTCGCTGAACTCAATCTGCCCAACATCAATGGTGCGCGCGGTGGCGCCGCGAGCCAGCTGCCGGGCCGCCTCGATGGGTTCGCGTGAACTACCGATCGTGCGCGCAAAGTCGCGCCCCGTGCCAGCAGGGATCAGCCCCAGCTGCACCGGTGCAATGCTGCCGTCGGCTTGACGTAGGCCGTTAAGCGCCTGGCTCGCGGTGCCATCACCGCCGAGCACGGCGATGCGCGTCATGCCATTCGCCACCGCTTCGCGCACGATGCGCTGCGCAGGGCGATCCTCACCCGCGCGCGTGACCGCAATTTCAAACTCGCCCCACGGCTTCAACTCTTCGAGCACACGTGAAAGGACGCGTCCGGCGCGGCCTGCGCCAGCAGCAGGATTCACGACTAAGAGTGTGCGCGGCGAACTCATGGTCTATCGCGCGACAAGGAAGCCGTGGCCGATCGGATCGTTGTCGTCAAGAACGAAGCGTGCGCTTCCCGTCATGTGCGCGCTACCGCGCACCTCCGGAATTACCGCGTTGCGGCCCGCCCACTCTTCGGTACGTGCGACACGGCCGTGAAAGACCGACTCACGGCCGAGAATTGATTCAATCGCAATCTCTTCGCCTGTTGCAACTGCACCGCGCGCATGCAACACCGCCAGTCGTGCCGACACACCTGAACCGGTTGGCGACCGATCGACCTCGCCCTCAGCGAAGAGGCAGAGATTGCGTGAGTGGTGAGCAGGGTCTTCGGGCGGCCCCGAGATGATCGTGCCGTACAAGAACGAGAGGTCGGCCTCTTCAGGGTGCGATACGCCGAGTGCTGTGGCGAGTGCACCGCCAGCACGCAGTGCGGCACGACCCGCGTCGGTAATCGCTCGACCAGCGGCTGCGAGTGCGGCGGCGTTCTCGGCGCGCATCTCGATGCCGAGCTGTGCCGCATCGATGAGTGCATAGAACGCACCACCGTAACCAACGTCAACGGTAAGTGACCCGTAGCCAGGAACGTCAATGGCAACGTCGAGCGCGGCGGCGAACGACGGCACATTCTCGAAGGTCACCTCGTGCACGCGTGGTGTGCGATTCGCTGCGCGCGCCGCCGCGAGCTCGCTCTCGTGCACATGTGCAACGGCACGCACCAAGCCGCACGGCGCATCGATGCCGATCGGTGTTGCTACGCCAGTCGCAGGAATTGCACCGCTCTCGACAAGCGCGGTAGCAAGCGCAATGGTGCCGTGGCCACACATGGTCGAATAGCCCTCGTTGTGCATGAAGAGCACGCCGACCTGTGCCTCATCGTGATCGGGTGGCACGAGAATGCCGCCATACATGTCGGCGTGGCCGCGTGGCTCCCACATCAGCATCTTGCGAAGGTGATCGTGCTGCTG
Source organism: Thermoflexus hugenholtzii JAD2 (assembly GCA_945862225.1). GTDB lineage: Bacteria > Chloroflexota > Limnocylindria > Limnocylindrales > Limnocylindraceae > Limnocylindrus. The sequence goes on from CAMAXG010000015.1 coordinate 16,517, forward strand.
CAACGCCGAGCGTCGTCGCTCGAGAATGGTGGTGCCGGCAAGTTCTGGGTACCCACTCACCACAATGCGGAAGGGCTCACCTGCGGTGTGATAGTCGAGCACCTCAATTGCGGCACCTGCTGCGGCGGGTGGGGCGTCAATCCGCAGGCGCGGAATGGGTCGACTCATCGTTCGAGCAGCGTTCCTACGCTCTTCTTCTCAGCGTGATCAAGCAGGAGTTCGGCGTACGCCAAGTCACACGCAGAGATGCCGAGGTGATTGACGAGAGTGATTACCTGCCCAGCACTCTCAATGCGCGTGTCGCCTATCTGCGCGTCGGCGGCGGGCCAACCGCTGAGCTTTGGTGTGCGGCGTGTGTCGTCGTACTGGGCGGCGCTGTCGGTGATCACGCGAATCGGTCCACGAGCGCTGAGCGCGGCAATCACCCCGGCACTGATGGTTGCTGCGTAATCAATCACCAGCAGCGTGGCGCCGGGCTCAATCAGCTTTACATCGATCGGTCGTGGTGGGGTATCAAAGGCGGCGGCGGTGACGATGATGTCGGCGCCGCGAATGGCGTCGTTCACCGACTCGGCAACGCGATCACCAGCCCGCAGCGGCAGTTCGGCCGCTGGTCGGCGTGAATAGAAGGCAACGGTGATGGCTGGGTGGAGCGCGGCGAGCACGGCTCGGTGCGTGGCGGCTTGGAGCCCACCGCCGATGATTGCCCCCTTATAGGGAGCACCCTCTGCCGCGGCGGCGGTGCTTGGTGGGGCAATGCGTAGTCCAGCCCCCGAGACGGCGGCGGTTCGTGCGGCGGTCAGCTCGCCGGCGGCGACGATGCCGCGGAGTCCGCCCGCCTTCGGTCGCTCCACGAGCACCACGCCGCCAATGCCGGCGGCGCCTCCCCCGCTGATCCACTTCGCCCCTGCAACCCGACCCGCGCCTAGATCGATGGCGGCGGGCATGGCGTGCGCGAACGGGGCACCAGCTCCCAGGTTGAGCGGCACCTTCGGTGGCTGATGGGCTGTTCCAGTGGCTACCGCGCGGAGGGCCCCTTCGACGAGGCTAATCTGCACCTCTATAGAGGGGAGCAGCGCGAGCACATCGGCCTCGGTCAGGTAGCGGATTGGGGTCGTCGGCATGTGCGGCAGTGTATCCCCCTCTGATAGGCTCCGACGATGAAGTCCCGCCTTCGCACCCTTCGCCCGCTCTTCATGGTGGCTGCGCTGATCGCCGCGCTCATTGCGCCTGCGAGCGCCGCCGCCGGCTCGGTGAAGCAGGTCGCGCTGACTTTCGACGATGGCGACAGTGAGCTTCACATTCGCCAGGCTGTTGCCGTGGCCGTAGCCACGCAAACACCAATCACTTTCTTCCCTACCGGTAAGTCCCTTCGCCGCTTCCCAAATCTCTGGAAGGCGATTGGCGATGCGGGGATCCCAATTGCGAACCACACCGTCAATCACCCAAGTCTGACGGCTCGCTATGCGGTGAAGGGTGCTGCTGGAGTGAGGTCGGAGCTCCAAGGATTCATCAATCTTGCACGCTCTCTCAACATTCCCGTTGTGCCGTACTGGCGCCCGCCAGGCGGCGCATGGAATGCGAACGTCTTGCGCGTCGCCAAGTCACTTGGGCTCACTCTTTCAATGTGGACGACGACGTTTGCTGACACCGCTCCTATGTGCAAGAACCGCACAATCGTTTCATACAACAAAGCTTCAAGTGGTACTGGCACGAAGGTAGTAGTGCTTGGGCACGTCTATCCATATACTGCACAGACCGTCAAACTCCTCGCTGCGGTGATTGCCAATTACGATGCACGTGGATACGAGTTCGTCACCATCTCAACAATGGTGAAGGGTACGGCGAGTAACATCAACTGGGCGAAGGCCGCACTGGCGGTGAGTGCTCACGCAACCGATCCAAAGAAGCGCGTGCCTACAAATCCACCCGTGCCGATTGACCACACCAATACGAAGTACACCTTCGCCCAGGCGAACGGGATCACCTGCCGCTAAGCGCTACCAGCGCAGTCGTTCAGCCAGCTGGATAATGTTTCCTTCCGGGTCCACTGCATCGCAGTAGTTCACGTTGCCGTACGTGGCAACGGTGCTTGCGTCGTACACGCGACCACCAAGCTGCGCAACTGCACTCCGTGCTGTATCGATAGCGGCAACAAAATAGACGGGTTTCATTGCGGCGTCTTCACGAGTTGGGTAGGACTCGTCAGGAGTTGCACCAGGAATCTGGTGCAGCAGCACCTCGTTCGCATCGGTGCTCACACGCACAAACGTTGCCGACTGATCTGACAGCTCGCCACCAAGCAACGCCGCGTAGAAGTTGGCGCTGCGGGCGAGGTCTTCAACGAAAAGGACGGTAGTGCTCACGACTTCCGCAGGCTCTTTCGCTCAGCGAGGGAGGCCACGAAGAGCGCGAGCACGGCAACGAAGACTGGCGCGTTGAGCGCAGCCCCAGGCGGTGTCGTTGTTGATGTCACGGGCATGATCTGGCCCGCAATGTCGCGCAGCACTGGGTCGGCAACGAGGGCAAGCAGAACGAGTGGCGTGAGGCCAGGATAACGAGCGAACAACACGGCAAGCACCACAGCAAGGATCAGCTGGATGGCACCCCACTGGTGGAAGAGGGCAACGATGTTGTTTCCCCCTTCAACGGCGATGTCAATGCCGGCGATGCTCTGTGCGCCGCCGTCGGCAGAGAAGAGGTGGACGCAACTTCGAACGATCGCTACGACGAGGAACGGCACCGTCAACCAGCGAATGACGGGGAAGCCGTTGAATGCTGCGGTGTTGGTCGGAAGGACGTTTCGCATGCTGAACCTCATGGTGTGGATTCCCCTCTCTCTGATTGGGCTAAACGTTAAACCTGAACTCCACCACGTCGCCGTCGCGCATGACGTACTCCTTACCCTCCATGCGCACCTTGCCGGCGGCCTTAGCAGCGTTCATGTTTCCGTTGGCAACGAGATCATCGAACGAGACGATTTCGGCCTTAATGAAGCCACGCTGGAAGTCGGTGTGAATGACGCCCGCCGCCTGAGGTGCGGTCCAGCCTTGGCGAATCGTCCAGGCGCGCGCCTCCTTCGGTCCAGCGGTCAGGTACGTCTGCAGGCCGAGGTTCTTGAAGCCGATGCGCGCCAACTGGTCGAGCCCCGACTCGCTCTGCCCCATGGAGGCGAGAAGTTCAGCAGCTTCGGCAGGGGCGAGGTCAACGAGCTCGGATTCGACCTTGGCGTCGAGGAAAACCGCCTCGGCAGGAGCTACGAGTGCGGCGAGTTCGGCGCGGCGGGCGGCGCTCGTGAGAATCGCCTCGTCAACATTGAAGACATAGATGATCGGCTTGGCGGTGAGGAGGCCGAGCTCTTTCAGCAGCGTCAGGTCGATCTTGGTTGAGGAGAGTGGCTCACCGCGGTTGAGGGCGGCGATCGCGGCGTCGACGATGTCGAGTACCTCAGCGTCGAGCTTCTTCCCCTTCACCTCTTTTTCGTAGCGGGAGCGTGACTTCTCGAGGGTCTCGAGGTCGGCGAAGATCAGCTCGGTGTTGATGGTGCCAATGTCGCTCTTGGCGTCGACCTTGCCGTCGACGTGGATGATGTCTTCGTCGGCGAAGGCGCGCACCACCTGGGCGATCGCGTCGGCCTCACGGATGTGCGACAAGAACTTGTTGCCGAGCCCCTCACCTGTTGAAGCGCCGCGCACGATGCCGGCAATGTCTACGAACGAGACGGGGGCGGGCAGGATCTTCTCGGAGCCGAAGATCTCGGCGAGCTTGGTGAGGCGCGGGTCGGGCAGGTTTACTACGCCAACATTCGGCTCGATGGTGGCGAACGGGTAGTTCGCGGCCAGTACGTTGTTCTTGGTAAGGGCGTTGAAGAGCGTCGACTTACCGACGTTCGGGAGCCCCACAATGCCAATCGTTAGTGCCATGCGACGCAGTATAGGGGCGACCTTCTGAGGGGGTAGGATGCAGATATGAGCAGTCATCGCATTAAGCCTGGCAAGGAGCCAAAGCTCCACAAGATCGACACGGCCGGCACCCCCGACTGGTCGGACGGGCGCGAGGCCGGCGAGGCACGCATGCTCGAGTTAAATCGCGAACTCGAAGAGCTGCAAGAACTCCTCTACGCCGAAGGGAAGCGCCGCGTGCTCGTGGTGTTGCAGGCGATGGACACTGGCGGAAAGGATGGCGTGATTCGACACGTGTTTGATGGGGTGAATCCGATCGGCGTGCGTGTCGCAAGTTTTAAGCAGCCGAGCACCCTTGAGCTCTCGCACAACTATCTGTGGCGCTACTTTCAGCAACTGCCGAAGCGCGGTGAGATCGTCATCTTCAACCGCTCGCACTACGAGAGTGTTCTGGTAGAGCGTGTCCACGAGATTGCACCAAAGAAAGTGTGGAAGCGTCGATACGACCACATTGTCGACATGGAGCGAACGATTGCAGAAGAGGGCACTACAATCCTGAAATTCTTCTTGCACATCTCTAAGGCCGAGCAGAAGCTGCGCCTGCAGGCGCGCCTCGACGACAAGTCAAAGCTCTGGAAGTTTGCTCCGGGCGACGTTGCCGAACGCGAACACTGGAGCGACTACATGGAGGCGTACGAGGAGGCGATTGAGCGCACCAGCACCGACGATGCCCCGTGGTACGTGATTCCTGCAGATAAGAAGTGGTATCGCGACTTGGTGATCTCACAGATCATCGTCGACACGCTGAAGGATCTCAACATGCAGTTCCCGAAGCCAGCGAGCGGACTCGACTCGATCGTTATCCCCGACTAGCCCGCCTGCGGGCTACTTTCCGAAATTCGTGCTCTTCACCAGGTCGCCACTGCGCGTAAAGGTGCACCACACGCCAACCTGACGGCCGCGATTAAAGCTGCCGGAACGCATCAGGCTGCCGTCGAGACGAAAAAACTTCCATGCGCCATGCAGTTCGCCGCCGAGGCGTTGTCCGCGGGCTTTCACTGTGCCGTCGCCGTACTTGATCACTTCGCGAACAGGCTTAGCGGCCGCCATGGTTACTTTGGCTCGAGCACCAGCGAGACGCTGTTAATGCACCAGCGCTGATCGGTAGGTACGTCATACCCTTCGCCTTCAAACACGTGGCCCATGTGTGAGCCGCACTTGGCGCAGCGAACCTCGGTGCGAATGCGTGGGGCGAGTGAGCGATCTTCGATCAGTTCAACGGCGTCGTCAGACGTTGGCTTGTAGAACGACGGCCAACCGCAACCGGAGTGGAACTTGTTCTCGCTGCGGAAGAGTTCGTTGCCGCACGCCTTGCACTTGTAGACGCCCACGGTTTCGGTGTCGGTGTACTCGCCCACGTTCGGCGCCTCGGTTGCGGCGCGGCGCAGCACTTCGAACGAGAGCTGGTCGAGGCGGGCACGAAGCTCCTCCTCGTTGATCTCAATCGGGTAGGCGCCGCTCACCTTGATCTCGGACCATGCGTCCAATGGGAAGGGCACCCCTGTTTGGCTGTGGCAGTCGTACCCCTTCGGATTCTTCTCGAGGTAGCGCTGGTGGTACTCCTCGGCCTCCCAGAAGGTGATGCCGTCGGCGGAGAGGACCTCGCTCACGATCGGGCCGTGCCCTTCGGCGGCAAGTGCTGCACCGTAGAGCTTGAAGCCAGATTCAATCGCCTCGCGCTGGTTGTCGTTCGTGAAGTAGACGGCGCTGCGGTACTGGGAGCCAACATCGCCACCCTGGCGGTTCAGCGACGTGGGGTCGTGCAT
>CAMAXG010000016.1 GCA_945862225.1 Thermoflexus hugenholtzii JAD2
TCATCCGCAATACGAACTGGCATCTTTGTTTCGGCGGCGAGTCGCACATCCATTCCCAACAGGAGTGCACCACCACCTGCAAGAACGATCCCCTGGTCCATGATGTCGGCGACGAGCTCTGGTGGCGTCTCTTCAATGGTGTCGCGCACCGCGTTTACGATTTCAATAATTGACGGCTCAAGCGCTTCGCGCACCTGTGGCGCCGCGACTTCGACTGCGCGAGGCAAACCGGTGAGCAAGTCACGACCGCGGAAGGTGATCCGCTGCGAGTCCCACTCGCCAGAGTGAGCCGAACCGACGGCCATCTTGATGTCTTCAGCGGTGCGCTCTCCTAGGAGAAGGTTGTACTGACGTCGTGCGTAGGCCACGATGTTCTCATCCATCTCATCGCCCGCAATGCGAATGCTGCGCGCAGTCACGATGCCGCCGAGGGAGGTTACGGCGACCTCGGTAGTACCGCCACCAATGTCCACGATCATGCTCCCGTTGGGCTCACCAACGGCGAGGCCGGCGCCGATCGCAGCGGCCATCGGCTCTTCAACGAGACGAACCCAGCGCGCACCTGCCCGAATGGCAGCGTCGCGCACGGCACGCTTCTCAACTTCCGTCACGCCAGAAGGGATGCCAATGATCATGCGAGGTCGAGCGGAGAGCCACCCGCCCTGATGCACCTTGCGCACGTAGTAGCTGATCATCTGCTCCGTCACTGCGGCGTCGGAGATCACGCCATCGCGGAGGGGTCGAATCGCGACAATGTTCGCGGGTGTACGCCCAAGCATGCGCTTCGCCTCTGCGCCGATGGCGAGGACCTTGCGCGATTTGGTCTCAACCGCAACCACCGAAGGCTCGCTGATCACCACCCCTTTACCAGAGACGTGGACGAGCGTATTGGCCGTGCCGAGGTCAATGCCGATGTCGCGGGAGAAGAGGTTATAGATTCGGTCAAGCATGGCGCGATGGTAGCACCCACCCCGCAGACCCCCACCCTCCCCCTATGGCGCCTCGGCACCCCAGATCGAGGGCTGCTTCGAACGAATGCTCACCCACCGACCATGGCCGATCACCAGGTGGTCAAGGAACTCAATATCGAGTAGCCGGGCGGCGGCGAGGAGTTCACTCGTGAGGCGGAGGTCTTCATCTGAAGGCTCGGGGTCGCCGCTCGGATGGTTGTGGACCGCAGCGAAGCCGACACCATGCGCCTCAAGGACCGGTCGCAGCAGCTCGCCGATGCGCACACTCGTGCCCGTCGCGGTACCCGTATACACATGACGCAGGTCGAGCAGTCCATTGCGACCGTCGACGATGGCGATATGGAGCTGCTCTTGTGCCGACCGGCCAAAGATAGGCTGGGCAATTGCGGCGAGGTCTGCTGGAGCCTGCACGCGAGTGCGCCCTGCTGGCCACCACGCCGCAAGATCGCGTGCTGCGTTGATAGCGTGGGCGACGAGTTGGGCCGTGTCGCTCGGCACACCAGCGCGCTGCAGCTTGCCACTTGCATCCCCCTGAATCAGCCCCTCAGGTCCCTCGGCAAGGGCAACAAGGTCTCGTGCCGAGTGTGTTGCGCCGCGATGGGAGAGCAACGTATCGAGTGCACTGATGAACCGCTGGTCACGTTCGCGCTGCTCTGGGCTCGTATCGCTCGGTACGGCCGCTACGAGGGCGAGACTCATGGAACCTCCACGACGTAGATCGAGCGGCCGAAGTTGGCACCTCCGGCAGAGCGGCGAGCCCGCCGTTTTCCCGCCACCCTACCGAAGGCGAGTGCATCCTCTCGCGCGTCGCGTATCAGTCGCGTATGGGTTTGGTAGCGCTACGAGAGGGCGATGATCGCAACAATGGCAAGGTTATACGCGGAGTGCAGGGCGATCGCCGCGAGGAGTGACCGTCGCCGCATCCAGAGCCATCCGAGGGCGATCCCCAGCGGAAGGCGCACGACAAAAGCAACGGCAGCGACGCCTGCGGCATCAGCAACTGAGGTGCCACCAACCGTGAGTGTGTGCGCAAACGCAAACACGATTGCAGAGAAGAGGATCGCTCGACGTGCGGATGATTGTCGCGCCCATGCTTGCGCGATCACTCCGCGGTAGAGGAGCTCCTCCCCAATCGGTGCAATGAGGCCGGCGGTCAGGGCGTTTGCCGCTAGGTCGATTGCGCTCAACGTTGGGGGTAAGACTGGGGGGGCGCTCAACCCGGTGCCGTTCATGACAAGGGTCGCGAAGATCCCTGCAGCGCTCAAGATGGGAAGTGCGAGAGCCACCCCCCAGAAGAGATCGCCAGCCAAGCCGCCGCGGCGGTCAGGAGGCGGCAGCGTACTTGGTGATGCGGCAGGTGTCGCAACGAGGAGATCGCGCCAGCGCACCGCACCACTGCCAACCACCACAAGCCCAATGATCAGCACCGTTGCGAGGTTTGACGCGGTCGCCAGAGCGAGGGTTCCGAGTGGCGTTGTCAGCGCCGTTGCCGCGCCAAGCGCGGAGAGAAGGGCAGCAATAAGGATCTGTGCCAAGAGCGCCCACGTGATCGCCGTCCAAAAGATGGCGAGTGGTCCTGGCCCGCGCCACCCCGCTTCGGGAGTATCGACATGTCGCTGCAGCGCTGAGGCACCAGAGAGTGCGATGCCACCGATGCCAACGAAGAAGAGACCCAGGATTGCCAGGCCAACTCCTGCACCCGCAATCCCTGCCACGAGTGCACCTGCGCCGAGCACGGCAAAGGGGAGGCCGATCAGATAGAGCGCTGGCGCCTCACGCCCAGCGAGTTGCAGCAACCCCGGGCGCGACTCCATGTTCAAGCAGTCACCGTTATGGCGCGCTGTTCTCCGTGAGGGCTGAGAGCTCCTTCAGCACCGCCTGGAGCTCGCTGATGCGCACCCCATACGTTGCAAAGTCTCCCGCCTTCAGCGCCGTCTGCGCTTGCGCGAAGAGTGTCGAGGCCTTCGAGACGAGTCCTGCGACATCCGTTGGATTCGTTCCGCCGCCCGGATCGACCACGCCGCCACCGACGAGGAGGTTCAACGCTTCAGAGAGCGTGTCGCCCCATACGACCTTGGTCGAGGTTGCGGCCACGATCTTCTGGAACTCTGGGAACGAACTCGAGGTTGACTGCAGGTACACCGGCTGCAGGTACACGACCGTTCCGCCGATCGGCGTCACGATCAGGTTCCCGCGCGTGACGGTCGAGCCCGATTGATCCCAGAGCGTTGTCTGCGCCGAGATGATTGGGTCCGCATCGATGCGGGCACCAACCTGGCTTGGGCCAAAGACCGAGGTGTCCTTCGGGAAGCGGTACGCCACGACCTGCCCGTAGGCGTCGCCGTCATTGCGTGCTGCAATCCAGGCGATCATGTTCGGTCGGCTCGTTGGCACGAGCGGCTGAATCAGGGTGAACTCCGTGCCAGTTTCGCCTGGCAGGCGCACACGAACGAAGTACGACTCCCCTGGGAGTGACTGTGAGCCGGCGGCCGACTCCGGCACGGTCCACACGTCGTCCTGGCGGTAGAAGGTCTGCGGATCGGTCACGTGGTACGTGGCGTAGACACGCGTCGTGATGTCGAACCCGCCCGCGCCGACCCGAAGGTGCGCACGCAGATCGGCCGGCATCGTGTCGAGCGGGCGAAGAAGGCCTGGGAAGACCTTCGACCACGCCTGAGCAATCGGATCCTTGGTATCGGCCAAATAGAGCTCGGTCTTGCCCGTGTAGAGGTCAACCGTTGCCTTCACGCTATTGCGCAGGTAGTTGACCCTGCTCCCTTCCGCTGGATTGGCGTTCGGGAAGTAGCTGCTCGTGGTGTAGCCATCAACAACGTAGATGAGTCCACCATCTTCACGGATCACGAGATACGGATCGGCGTCCCAGGTGACGAATGGGGCGAGAGCCGAGATGCGCTCGCTCACCGTTCGACGCCAGAGCAGCTGGCTCTCAGCGGTGATCTGGTCGCTGATCAACAGGTTCAGGTCGCCGAGTCGCGCGGCAAAGAGGAGACGGTCAAAGAAGGTGTTCAACGAGATTCCTGAGGTGCCGCTCCACTTCGTGGTTGCGTCCCCTGAGCCGCCTGAACCGGTGGCATCCTCCCCTACCGGGTAGTCAAACTCTTCGGTCTTCGCGCCGACAATCACCCAGTCATCATCGAGTTCGCCGAAGTAGATGCGTGGCTCGGTCACCACCGGAGCCCCGCCACTGGAGACAGGTGGAATGTCGCGAATGATCAGCTGCGGAAGTCCGCCACTTGCAATGCCAGCGACTGGGACCATGGCAACACCGATGCCGTGGGTATAGGCGATCCGTCGATTTACCCAGGTGGCCGACTGAAGGGCACGCTCGGGGTTCAACTCTCGTGCCGAGAGCATCACCAGTCGCTGCTTCCCATCAATCATGTAGCGATCAACGTCGACGTCGGAGAAGTTGTAGTACTGGCGAACCGTCTGGAGTTGGTCAAGCGTCTGTTGCAGCGGACGGTAGTCCCAGAGGCGCGCGTCAGCAAACGATTCAGCATTGTCGGCAATAGCCGCAGCCGTAAGCTCGTCGGCGCCGTCGTATTGGCGTTCAGTCCAACCGTCGAGGCCGAATGCCAACCTCGTCATGCGAATGTTGTTGGCGATGTACGGCTCCTCGAGCGCGTACTCATTTGGGGAGACCTGGAAACGCTGAACAAACTCTGGATAGAGGCCGGTCAGCACAGCCGATGCGCCAAACCAGACGGTCACGGTGAGGACGAGTGGCCAGGTAGAACGCGTCACAGCGGCGCCGACCAAAAAGGCGGCGGCGATTGCTGCGATCGCCGTAAGAACGTCGAGGCCTGGAATACGCGCCGTAGCGTCGGTGTACGAGACTCCCGTGGCAACGCCGTTCTGCGAATAGACCAGGTCAAGCTTGTCGAGCTGATACCCATAGGCGGTCACCAGCAGGATTGCGCCAACGAGGAGCGCGAGGTGAAGTCGTGGCAGGGTGCCAACGCCGCCGAGGCCACGGGCGCCGATCGCTGGCAGGTAGCGGAGCGCGGCAATGACCGTAGCGCCGCCGAGCAGCAAAATGCCAAGACCCTGCGCAAGGCGAAGGACAGGAAGGCTGAAGAGATAGAACGAGATGTCGCGGCCAAAGATTGGATCAACGGCCGAGCCGTCGGCAGCGTATGGGACGGCGTTCTGCCAGAGGGCAATCTGCTCCCAATTGGCGGCAACTTGTGCGCCAATGAGGAGGGCGACAACGACTGCACCAATGCGTAGTGCGCCGTTGCCGATGGTGGCGCCAGCACTTCGTACGGCGCCATCGCCATCCGCGCCAAGGAGCCCGCGGAGCGCATCGACAATCCCGTCGGCCTGCAGATTGCCACGGTCATCCATGAGTGGGGTTCGTGGTTCGCGCGACGTATCAGCGCCAGAGTCTGTGCCGCTCGGCGTACCACCAAGGCGTCGGGCGATGAGGCCCGCCACAAGGAGGCTCACCATGAGCAGCGCGAGTGCGGCAAGTGTTCCGGCAACGAAGAGGCCACCCTGCAGCTGCAGTCGCTGCCAGTAGAGGGCGCCCGCGCCGAGTGATTCAAACCAACGCGCATCGGTAAGCAGCGCAATGACCGGCCCGCCAACCAAGACGAGCACAAGAAGAATCGGGAGGAAGAGTGTGCGGAATCCGAGCTTGAATGTTGGTCGTGGTCCGCTCGGTGCGCCGCCACCGGGGCGACGTGCGCGGGTGCGCGTTGGCGGGGCGTCGGAGTCGGGCTCAGATTCAGAGGCCTCAGTGGGCTGAGGGGCGCCGTTAGTGCGGCGTCGCTCGAGCTCTTCAAGGAAATCCTTAAACGGATCACTCATGATCGATGCCCCCTCCAGCTGCGGTGCGTCAGGGTCGGTGCGCGACCTCGATCGCACGGGTGAAGGCGTCAAGTGCCGCTTCGGCAACCTTCGCCTCTGTCATCGTAGCGATTCGCATCGGATCCCACTTTGCAGCGACTTGGAGCACCAGGGGGCGGCGCCACGGCTCGTTCACATCGGCCAGGTCGCCGAGAAGGCGCAACTTGAGGCAGGAGCGGCCCTCCTCTACGGCAAGGAGGTCTCCAAGACCGTTCGTCATCAGTTCACCCAGGCGCTGAAGTGGTGGCGTTGGCGGGGGGCCGGCGATCGGTGCGACCTCGCGACAGCTCACCACGCCAGCTTCGTCCTCCGCCCACATCATCCCAATCCACCAGCCGTCGGGCATGGTTGTTGGCGTGCTCATCCCCGTATGCACCGCAGCCTCGGGTCGCCCTTCGAGGAGGATCGGCTTCACCTTCAGGTAGCTCGCCCCCGGTGAGGGGAGGCGCTCAGGGCTGTTGGTCACTCCCACTCAATCGTGGCGGGTGGCTTAGAGGTCACGTCGTACACCACACGCGTCACGCCAGGAACCTCATTGACGATGCGCGCAGAGATCCGCTCAATTAGGTCGTATGGGAGCCGCGCCCAATCCGCGGTCATACCGTCTTCACTGGTCACTGCACGCATCGCGAGCACATTGCCGTAGGTGCGCCCATCGCCCATCACGCCAACCGAGCGCATTGGTGTGAGCACGGCGAATGACTGCCAGATGCTGCGATAGAGTCCGGCCTTCTTGATTTCGTCGACCACAATCCAATCCGCCTCACGCAGCGTGTCGAGCCGCTCCTTTGTCACATCACCAAGGATGCGGATCGCAAGTCCAGGGCCCGGGACCGGTTGTCGCAGCACCACAGACTCGGGGAGGCCAAGTTCAAGGCCAACCGCACGCACCTCATCCTTGAAGAGCGCACGCAACGGCTCGACGAGTTCAAACTTCAAGTCGTCGGGGAGGCCACCAACGTTATGGTGCGTCTTAATCTTCTGCGCAGCCTTCGTCTCTTTTGACGTTGACTCAATCACGTCTGGGTAGAGGGTGCCCTGCGCCAAGAACTTAAAGTCACCGAGCTTCGTCGACTCCTCTTCAAAGACACGAATGAATTCTCGACCGATGATCTTGCGCTTCTCCTCTGGATCTTCGACACCGCTCAGAGCGCCCAAGAATCGCTCCTCTGCATCAACCATGTGGATGGTCATACCGAGCGTGTTGGCAAACACCTCACGAAGGAGATCCGACTCGCGCTTGCGCATCAGACCATGATCAACGTAAACGCAGACGAGTCGATCGCCGATCGCGCGGTGAATGAGCGCAGCGGCAACGGCGGAGTCAACGCCGCCCGAGAGGGCGCAGAGGACGCGATCGGTTGGGCCGACCTGTGCGGCGATGGCGGCGATGGCATCTTCGGCAACGCGCCCAGGGGTCCAGTTGGCCGGGGCTTTGGCAATGTCGTACACGAAGTTGCGCAGCAGTCGCTTCCCGCCAGGGGTGTGCACCACCTCAGGGTGGAACTGAATCCCCCACAAGTTGCGGGTTGCATCGGCGAGTGCGGCGAACGGGGTGGAGTCGGTGTCGGCGATGGAGGCGAAACCAGGGGGTGCCTTGGTGATGGAGTCGCCGTGGCTCATCCAGACGCGGGCGCTCCCGCCGCCGCTCGCAACGCCAGCAAGTAGCGGGTTGGATTGGTCGCCGATTCGGATGTCGGCCGGACCATATTCACGATGCGCTGAGGGGCCGACCTCGCCACCGAGCTGCTGCGCCATCAGCTGCACGCCGTAGCAGATGCCCAAGATCGGCAGGCCGCTCTCCCAGAGGGCGGGGTCTGGCTTTGGGCCGTCGGCGTCGTACACGGAACTCGGGCTGCCGCTCAAGATGATGCCGGCAGGATTGCGCGCCACGATCTCGCTCAACGGGGTATCGAAGGCGATCAGTTCGGAGTGCACATTCAGCTCTCGCACACGACGCGCAATGAGCTGCGCGAACTGGCTCCCAAAATCGAGCACGAGGATGCCCCCCTGCGTTGGGGTCACGGCGCCGTTAGCGCCCACGCTGCCAGCTCTTCCCTTCGGTCGCCGCTGCCGGGGCGTAGATCACCTCAACGTTGCGGAAGCCCTTCACATTTTGCACGCCAAGTGCAGCGGCGGACTGACGCACTGCACCAGCAAGATTCTCGCTGCCGTCGGTGACATGCGATGGCCCGTGCAGGATCTGCTGCATGCTCCCGACCGTGCCAACGTTAATGCGCGTGCCGCGCGGCAGCGTTGGTGACGGCGCCGCCATCCCCCAGTTGAATCCGCCACCTGGCGCCTCGCTGCCGCGGGCGAGTGGCGAACCGATCATTACGGCGTCGGCGCCAACGGCGAGCGCCTTGGCGATCTCGCCTCCCTTGCGAATGCCACCATCTGCGACCACGGGCACATAGCGACCGGTGGCGGCGAAGAAGGCATCGCGTGCAGCGGCAACGTCACTGACGGCGGTCACCTGCGGCACGCCGATCCCAAGGACCTCGCGCGTGGTGCAGGCGTTCCCTGGCCCCACGCCAACGAAGACAGCGGCGGCGCCCTGCTCCATGAGCGCATAGGCGGCTTCTGCGTTTGTGGTGTTTCCAATCGCGACGGGCATGCCTGCGCGCTTCACAAATTCCGAGAGCTCTAGCGGTGCGTAGCCTGAGGCGATATGTCGCGCGGAGGAAACCTGGCTCTGAATGAGCAGCAGATCAACATCTGCGCCAATCAGCGCGTCGGCATACTTCCCCACCGCTTGTGGTGTTGCCGCAATCGCAACCGGCGCGCCCGCGGCGCGCATCTCCGCGATGCGATGGGCAATCAGCTCTGGGCGAATCGGCGCAGCATAGAGATCAGCAAAGGTGGTCTGCACCTTATCGGCAGTCGCCGAAATGATCGTGGCGTACTGAGCCGCGGGATCTTCGTAGCGGAACCAGAGCCCTTCAAGATTGATAAAGGCAAGTGAGCCGAGCCCGCGAAGTACCCCTGCTGTTGCCGGTGAGACAACGGCGTCCATCGCCGACGCGATGATCGGTTCGGTGAGTGGGATGCCGCAAAACTCTTGCGTGAGGTCAACGTCGGCGGGATCAATGGTGTCGGTGCCAGGGGCGAGCGAGATGTCGTCAAACCCGAATGCGGGTCGCAGGGTGTCGATCTTGGAGATAAATGGGCCACTCATTGACGGAGTGTAGCGAGGCCAACGGCGGAGGCGATTTCATCCGCAAGCTCACTCTTCGGGCGGCGGGCATCGAAGGTGCGCCAGCGTGCAGGCTCCGCGGCGGCCAACGCGCGGAAGCCATCGGCGACGCGCGTATGGAATGCAGCGTCAAACCCTTCCTCGAAGCGCGTGCGACCATCGCCCGACTTACGGGCGAGCCCCTCCTCAGCGGGAAGATCCAAGAGCACGGTCAGGTCCGGCGTTAGTCCTGCAGTGGCGAAGCTGATCACTGCACGCAGCTCGTCAAGTGGGAGTCCGCTGCCGTACCCCTGATACGCAAGTGTGGAGTCGGCGAAGCGATCGGCGATGACGGTGGTGCCGCGCGCCAGTGCGGGGCGGATCACTTCAGTGACAAGCTGCGAACGCGAGGCGTTAAAGAGAAGAGCGTCGGCACGCGGGTTGATCTCCACACTGCCACCCTCACCGAGAAGGAGTGCGCGAATGCGCTCCCCCGCCGGTGTGCCGCCTGGCTCGCGCACGGTCAGCACTTCACGACCTGCAGCACGAAGCCGCTCGGCCAGGAGGGCGATTTGGGTGGACTTCCCTGATCCGTCTGGTCCTTCGAAGGTGATGAACATCGCGGGCTAGCGACGACGACGAGGGGTGCTCGAAGAGCGACCCTGAGGTTCAAGTCGAACGCGCCGATGTGGATCGCGGCCACGCGAACTGCTGGTGACTCCGGCGTCGCCAGCGAGCTGATGCTGCAGCCGACGGATGTAGGCGTTCTGTGGCGCAAGCTCAACAGGATGCTGGGTGCGTCCCACCTCTTCGATCCCCGCCTTCGCCTCACGCATGGCGATCTCGCGTGGGTCGTGTGGCAACTGATAGATGTCCAGGAGTGCGCGCTCCATCTGCTCGGAGGCGTTGCTCTTCAACACATGCACCGGTACGCCGCGTCGCTCAGCGTCCACAATCGACGTGCCACGCTGCTTGAACTCGTTGCGGATCGTCACCACCGCGTCGGCCTCATCGGCGGTGCGTGCGGTGGTTGCTGGAAGTCCGAGTTCACGAATCGCCGCCTCAAGCTTCTTGCGTGAGATGCCGTGCGCGAGCACTCGTAGTTGCGGGAGCTGGCTGACTTCGCGATCAACATCATCAGCGTCTGGTGCCTCATCCCACTCCGCTGGGACGAGCGCACCGTCGACCGTTCGACCAATCAGTTCGCGGTCCATCTCGGCGATGGTGGATGCCATTGATTCGTGACTCCAGCCGCGCTCCGGCCTCCAGCTGCCACCACCAACAGGGTCGCCCTCAAATGCGCGAATCACTGGCGTAGCCGTGCCACCCGGAATGGTCTCAACGTGTCGCGCCTGTTCGCGATTGCGTCGCCAGCCGCCACGCCCCTCATCACCACGATCACCCCGCTCACTTCGTCGACCGCGGCGATCGTCGCCTGGCGTCAGCCCGCCGAATCGGCGTGACTCACCATGCGCTGTCTGTCCAGGGCGAATGCGCGCATGGGATCGGCGGACGCCGCCCTCATCGCGCCAGCGCTCCTCAGGAGCCACAGCGTCACCGCGCAAGAGCGCATCGACGGTGCCCGCAACATCTTCGTGCACCAAGATGTGGTCGCGATCAATGATCTCCACGATCACATCGAAGGTTGGCGGCGCCTTGCGCTCCAACACGCTCTTCTGCGTGCGACGTCGTCGCGCCTCGTCGTCACCGAGGGTGACGCTCTGAATACCACCGATCAGGTCGGTGAGTGTTGGGTTCAACATCAGGTTGTCGAGGCTATTGCCGTGGGCGGTGCCGATCAGCTGCACACCGCGCTCGGCGATCGTTCGTGCGGCGATCGCCTCTGCTTCGGTGCCGATCTCGTCGATCACGATCACCTCGGGCATGTGGTTCTCAACCGCCTCGATCATCACGAGGTGCTGTCGCTCTGGTGCGCTCACCTGCATGCGGCGTGCCTTGCCAATCGCCGGATGCGGAATGTCGCCGTCGCCAGCGATCTCGTTGGAGGTATCAACCACCACCACGCGCTTGCTGAACTCTGAGGCGAGAACGCGCGCAGCCTCGCGGAGCATGGTGGTCTTACCAACGCCTGGGCGCCCCATGATCAGAATTGATCGGCCGGCCTCAATGTGGTCGCGCAGGATCTCAATCGTTCCGAAGACTGAACGGCCAACACGGCAGGTGAGGCCTACGACTCGATCCGATCGATTGCGAATTGCAGAGATGCGGTGGAGTGTGCGCTCAATGCCTGCGCGATTATCCCCACCAAAATTGCCGATTCGCGAGATCACCCAGTTCAAGTCTTCGTCGGTCACCTCGCGGTCGAGCAGCGTCACATCGCCCGAAGTGAGTCGTGCCTCAGGGCGACGACCACGGTCCATGACGATCTCGAGGAGGCCGTCGCGTCCTGCGGCGAGCTCTTCGCGGGTCGCGAGGTCTCGGATCGCAGCAACGATCTCGCCCGGGAGACAGGCGAGCAGCAGGTCGAGATTGTCGACAATCGCCTCGTCTTGAATCGCCGCGCGGATTGGTTCTTCGTTGGGGTCGCGAGCAACGCTCATGGGCGAATCCTAGCGTGCGCCTGCGCGGTCGGCGCGGCGTGCGCGCCTGCCGCTCAACCGAGGGCGGCGGTCGCCTCGGCTACCAGCCAGCGGTGCACCCCCGTCTCACCGGTGATCTCAGGGTGGAAGGCGATGCCGAGGATTCGACCCTGGCGCGCGGCCACGATCCGGCCGTCCTCAAGTGTGGCAACGGCGTGAGCCGACGGACCAACGTTCACGATCTCCGGGGCACGAATGAAGACGGCTTGGATGGTGCGTGATCGCCCCTCCTTGCCGAAGCCCTCCATCACAAGGCTCGTTTCAAACGACTCAAGCTGGCGTCCGAACGCATTGCGCCGCACCTCAATGTCGAGCAACGAGAGGACAGGTTCGTCACCATCCGCAATCTTCGTCGCAAGGAGGATCGCCCCCGCGCAGGTGCCGAGGATTGGCGCGCCGCGCTTTGCCAACGCCTTGATCGGCTTCACCAGATCCCAGCGGTGCAGCAGCTTGCGCATCGCCGTGCTCTCACCACCGGGAAGTATTAGGCCATCGACGCCATTGAGATCTGCAGGGAGTCGCACTTCGCGCCCCTCAACGCCAAGGGACTCGAGCATGCGGATGTGCTCAGCGAAGTCGCCCTGCACTGCGAGGACGCCGATGTTCGGCGTGGAGTGGCGCTTCGCCACGGGGTTACCAGCCGCGCTTGGAGAGGCGTTCGCCCTCGGGGATGGTGCGCATCTCAATCCCCTTCATCGCCTCACCAAGGCCCGCCGAAACTTCGGCAAGGATGGAGGCGTTCTTCCAATGCGTCGTTGCCTGAACAATGGCGACTGCGGTCTTCGCTGGGTTCTTCGCCTTGAAGATGCCGGAGCCAACGAAGACGCCATCGGCGCCGAGCCACATTGAGAGTGCCGCGTCGGCCGGTGTGGCGATGCCACCCGCAACGAAGTTCACCACTGGGAGTCGACCCGCCTTGACGGTGAGCTTTACGAGTTCATATGGGACGCGCATCTCTTTGGCGGCGGCGCGTACGCGCTTCTCGCTCTGCCCCTTGAGTGCGGCGATCTCTTCGGCAACGGTGCGAATGTGGCGCACCGCCTCAACAATGTTTCCGGTACCGGCTTCACCCTTGGTGCGCATCATTGCCGCACCCTCGTTGATGCGACGCAGCGCCTCGCCAAGGTCCTTGCAGCCACAGACAAACGGCACCTTGAAGTCGTGCTTGTTGATATGGAAGCGATCATCGGCAGGGGTGAGCACTTCGGACTCGTCGATGTAGTCAACATCAAGTGCCTCAAGGATGCGCGCCTCGCTCTCGTGACCGATGCGTGCCTTCGCCATGACAGGGATCGACACAGCGGCCTGGATCCCCTTGATCATGTCGGGGTCGCTCATGCGGGCAACGCCGCCGTCGCGACGAATGTCAGAAGGGACGCGCTCCAGTGCCATAACGGCAACGGCACCAGCCTCTTGGGCGATCTTCGCCTCAGCCGGGGTGACGACGTCCATGATCACGCCGCCCTTGAGCATTTGGGCGAGGCCGCTCTTCGTGGCCCAGGTCGACGTCTTGGCGCGCTTTGGTGCTGGCATGCCCCTATTCTCGCACATCGCCCCCACCCCCCAAGCCTAAACGGCGGCGCAATAGGCGCAGCCCCCCTGCTACGATCGCGCTCATATGAACAGCGAAGTTCTCGTCCTGAATCAAGACTACGAACCGCTTAACGTCGCCTCCCTGCCGCGCGCCTTCCGACTGGTATTGGGCGGCAAGGCCGAGATCCTTGCCGAAGGCGACCCGATCCGCAGCGCATCGCGTAGCTGGACCGCCCCATCTGTGGTGCGCCTGCGCCATCGCGTGCGCCGGCCACGACCGCGCGCCAAGTTGAGCCGTAAAGAGATCTTCGCGCGCGACGGTCACGCCTGCCAGTACTGCGGTCGGACCGGTGTCTCTCTGACGATCGATCACATCGTGCCGAAGAGCCGCGGTGGCGACACCTGGACCTGGGAGAACCTGGTCACCGCCTGCATGGCGTGCAACCACCGGAAGGGCGACCGCCTCCCCGAGGCCGCAGGCCTACAGCTCCGACGCAAACCGTATGAGCCGCGCTGTGATGTGTACGCCGTCTTCCTGCCGTACCTGCGACACGACGCCTACTCGGCCTGGCGCGACTTCCTCTTCATCTCTGATAGCGCCGCGGCCAGCGGCGCGTGACCCCCGCGGCGGCGGTGCGCGCCGCCATCCCTCGCGACGTTGCTGACCTGCTGCGCGCACTTCGTACAGCGGGATTTGGCGCCTATGTTGTCGGCGGTGCCGTTCGCGATGTGATCGCTGGGCGAGTACCAGCAGATTGGGACCTTGCCACCGAGGCGACGCCAGACCAGCTGCGTGCACTCTTTCCGAGCGCCACCTATGAGAATCGATTCGGCACCGTCGGCGTTCCAACGATCGACGGAGTGGTGCGTGAGATCACCACCTTCCGCGCCGACAGCGGTAGCAGTGACGCCCGTCGCCCCGACGAGGTCACCTTCCTCCCGCGCATTGAGGGTGACCTCGCTCGTCGAGACTTCACGATCAACGCGATCGCGTTTGGTCTCGCCCCTGAGGCGAGTCGGCGCGCCGATCCAGTCGCCGATGGAGCCATCGTTGACCCACATGGCGGAATCGAGGATCTCACCAACGGTCTACTGCGCGCCGTTGGCGATCCAGCCGAACGGTTTACTGAAGATGCGTTGCGAATGTTGCGCGCACTCCGGTTTGTTGCGCGCTTCAACCTGAAGGTGGAGGCAGATACCGCCGCGGCAATCAAGCGCGATGCTCCGCTGGCTGCACGCCTCTCTGGCGAGCGAATTGGCGCAGAGATTGAAGGGATCCTTGCCGCTGTGCGCCCGGCACGCGCCTTGCAACTTGCTGCAGATCTCGGCATCTTCGCCGCCATCGCACCCGCGCTCGCGGCAGAGTGGAGCGCTGCGGTTGGTACGCGCGTCGAAGCGGTCGGTGGCGATGCGCTCCCCGATTCGCCAGATCCCCTGGGGCGCATGAGCGAGCTCCTTCTGCCGATCGCCGACGATGATGATGTCGCAGCACTCCTTGAATCGTGGCGCCGACCGCGCGCCACGATTGCCGCCATCCAACAGATCCGCGCGCTTGATCGTGCGGTAGAAGTCGCGGAGAGTGAGGCGACGCGCGGCCACCTTGATGGGGCAACCCTCCGAATCGTGGCCGCCGCTACCACGGGTGACCCACGCGACGCCGCGCGACAGATTCGTCGCCGCGTTGCCGCCGGTCGAGCTAGTGGTGCCTCCCCCGCACTTCTCAACGCGTGCATGCAGGGTGATGAGCAGCAACTCCCCGCCGCGGCGAGCGATCTTGCCCTCGCGGGCGATCAGCTGGTGGCTCGCCTCGGTCGCACGCCAGGTCCGTGGGTCGCCGCACTCCTAGCGCGACTCGTTGATGACGTCGCCCATCGCCGCGTGGCGAATACCGAGGGTGACCTGCTTAGATTGAGCGAGCGCATCGTTGCAAGCGAGAGACCTGATTCCATCGCGTAGACTCTCGCTATGACGGTCGATCCACGCACAGTCTTGATCACCGGTGGGGCCGGATATATCGGCGCTGTAAGTGCGAATGCTCTGATCGCCGCCGGACACCGCGTCGTCATCCTGGATGACCTCTCGGCGGGGCACGCCGACACAATCCCCAATGAAGCCTCCTCAGTCGTTGGCAGCTACGCCGACGGAGATCGCATGCAGAGCCTGTTGCGCGATGCGCGGATTGACACCATCCTCCACATCGGGGCGCTGAGCATCGTCGCTGAGAGCGTGGCGCAGCCAGAGCGGTACTTCAAGGCGAACCTCGTCGGCAGTATTGCCCTGCTTGACGCGGCGATTGCCGTTGGCGTGAAGCACCTCATCTTCTCTTCTAGTGCCGCGGTTTATGGCGCACCGTCCGCGAGCGTGCTCCATGAAGAGATTCCCCTTGCGCCGGTCAACCCGTACGGGGCCACGAAGGCAGCCTTCGAGCAGGTGCTCCGCGCCTACTCCGCGGCGCATGGCCTCACTGCAACCGCGCTGCGCTACTTCAATGTTGCGGGGGCGACGGAGCTAGTGACGGAGCGCCACAATCCAGAGACCCATCTGCTGCCACGTCTGATGAGCGCTGCCCTTGCAGGAGAACCGTTCCCAATCTACGGAAACGACTACGCCACCCCAGACCGCACCGCCGTCCGTGACTATGTCCATGTTGCCGACGTCGCCACAGCGCACCTCGCCGCGATTGAGAAGTTTGCGGCTCTAGAGGCGCAGGGATTCAGCGCCATCAACATTGGAAGCGGCGCAGGCACAAGCATTCGCGAGGCGATCAAGGCAATCGAGAAGGCCTCTGGCGCGCGAGTTGATGTCCAAGAGCAGCCCCGCCGCGCTGGTGATCCGCCCCGTCTCGTTGCCGACATTTCAAAGGCGCAGGGTCAGCTCGGTTGGCGCCCACGCCAGAGCGATATCAATCGGATTGTGAAGAGCCTGCTCCTGAAGTAGCGCTACTGGATTCGGACGAGCACCTTCGCATCAGACCAGAGCTGCTCGAGCTTGTAGAAGTCACGCTCCGGCGGCGTGAAGATGTGCACGATCACGCTTCCGTAGTCCAAGACGATCCAGTGCGAGGCTGCAGCGCGATGACGATGCGCTGGGGTGATCCCGTCTTCGGCCATGCCGTTGACGATGCTCTCGGTAATCGCAGCAAGTTGCGGCTCAGAGCCGCCGGTGCAGATCACGAACGCCTCAGTAACCGTGGTGAGGCTGCTCACGTCTAGAACAAGAATGTCGGCCGCCTTCTTATCCTCCGCGAGGAGGGCAACCTTTCGCGCAAGGTCATGCGGCTCAATGGCAGTTTGCTGTTTGGTTGACATGCCCTCAGCGTACCGCACTCGCGGTTGCGCGATTACGAGGCTGGATCAACGGGCACATCTTCGACTTCAACAGGGCGTTCCAATACCAGCTCAGGTCGACCGCGGTAGAGCCCTTCACGTCGAATGAAGTCGGCAACGGCATCAGGAACCAGATAGCGCAGTGACCGACCGCGCGCCGCCAACGCACGCAACTCGCGGCTCGCGTGCGAGAGATGGAAGCCATCGAGATAGAGGAAGCGGTCCTCGCGCCCCGGGAAGTGGCGGGTGAGCCAGGCTCGATCAGGGGTTGGTGTGCCAGGTCGTGGCAGTGCTGCGACCCGCGCCAGATCTAGGATTCCCGTTGCGTCTTCCCACTCGTTAAATCCAAGGAGCGATTCAACAGAGAGGATCAGCGTGAGCTCTGGTGCAGCGCCCCCTTCGCGTCGCTCGGCAGTGATCGCTCGGAGTGTGTCGATCGTGTACGAGAGCCCAGGGCGATCAATCTCCATGCGGCTCATCTCAAAGGCTGGGTTCCCGGCGATCGCGAGTTCCACCATGCGACAGCGAGTCTCAGGATCGGTGACGCGATCGGCAACCTTATGGGGTGGTCGTGCGGCAGGAACAAAGAGCACGTGGTCAAGCTTCAGAAGTTCGTAGGCGGCCTGGCCGAGTGCGAGGTGCCCATCATGGATCGGATCAAACGTGCCGCCGAGAATGCCGATCCCGCTCATCCTTCGCTCTCCCCGTCGTTGTTTGGGGTTGCGGCCAAGAGCACGCCGTCCAACTCAAGTGCCTCCGCCTCTTCGGCCGCATTGAGCAGCGACGCGTCATCCGGGTCGTCCCACTCGAGGGAGAGTTCACCGATCGTCACGGTGTCGCCGCTGCGGCAACCCGCCTTTCGCAGTGCAGATTCGATCCCCTGTCGGGCAAGTTCATGTTGGAAGCGCTCTGCGGATTCGTCTCGGGCAAAGTCGGTCTGATGAACGAGTCGCTCGATTGCCTTCCCGCGAACGCGGAATCCCTCGCCCTCACGGCTGACCTCAAAGCCAACCGATGCGATCGGATTGATGCGATGTACCACCACACCTGCAGGTTCAGCCGGATACGAGAGGGTCTCTGCGTCAGGTAGGAGGTCGGCCAAGGCATCACGAAGCGCGGCGATCCCCTCCCCACGCTCGCCGCCCGCCGCCGAGATCGGCAGAACGTGCAGGCCGAGCTCGCGGAACGCGGCGGTGAGTTCGGCCTCACGCTCCTTCGCTTCAGGTCGATCAAGTTTGTTGAGGGCGACGAGTGTTGTCTTCTCGAGCAGCGCCGGATTGTGCGCCTCTAACTCCGTGCGAATGATTGCGGCATCGCGTACCGGGTCGGGTGTAGAGGCATCGACCACATGCACCAGCACGCGCGTGCGAGAGGCGTGTCGCAAGAAGGCGAACCCGAGCCCCGCGCCGATCGATGCTCCTTCGATCAGCCCTGGAAGATCGGCGATCGTCGGTCGACGACCATCATCAATGCCAAGTTCGAGTACGCCGAGGTTCGGCTCAAGGGTGGTGAAGGCGTAGTCGCCAATCTTTGGCTGTGCCGCCGTAAGTGCTGCGAGGAGAGTTGACTTTCCAGCGTTTGGTAGCCCAACAAGGCCAACGTCAGCGATTAGTCGGAGCTCGAATCGCACCTCACGTAGCTCGCCTGGCTCCCCTTTTTGCGCGTGGCGTGGGGCCTGGTGTGTTGCCGTGGTGAAGTGCGCATTCCCGAGGCCGCCGCGGCCACCACGAACCAACAGCACATGCTGCTCTCGCGAAACGAGGTCCGCAATTAAGTCTCCACTCTTGGCGTCAAAGATTGCCGTGCCTGGCGGCACCCCAATGACCAAATCGCGCCCAGCCTTGCCGTGTGACGTCTTATTCCCGCCGCCGCTCGCATCACCAGCAACGTACCGGCGTTTGACCTCAAAGTCGCGCAGCGTCGTCTGCCCTGTATCAACCGCAACGTAGATGCTGCCGCCGCGTCCACCGTCGCCGCCATCTGGGCCGCCGCGCGGCACATGCGACTCACGACGCATCGTTGATGCGCCATCGCCGCCACGCCCTGCAGCGAGGTGAATCTCTACAACATCAAGGAACATTGCGTTACGGGAGGAAGCGCGATGGGTCGTAGAACACGGAGCCACGGGCAAGCGGGAACCCACGAGAGACGGAGAAGTGCAGATGGGGTCCAGTTGCACAGCCTGTTTGTCCAATGCGACCAATGCGAGTTCCGCGCGTCACCTTTTGACCGGTGCTCACGGTGATCCCTGACAGATGGTAGTAGCCCGTGTAGAGATTTGATCCGTGCGCGATCACGATTTGATTACCGCCGCAGTTGTTCCGCCAGCCAGTCAGCACAACGACCCCATCTGCAGCAGCTACAACAGGGCTTCCGTAGCCCTGTGAGATGTCCATGCCAAAGTGTGTGCGCGATAGGCCACGTACGAAGCGACCGCCTGGCACGGGATAGCGAAACTTCATGCCGCTGTACACCGACGGAATAGGTCCGGTGTACCCAGTTTGGCCACCAGTCGTGTAGGTCGGGAGCGCTGCACCGCGCCCCCCAGGAAGGACCAGGATCATGCCCAGCACAAGGTCTGACGTCTTCAACTTGTTATAGGTACGAATGGCCGACGGTGTGACGCGATATTTTGACGCGATTGACTTGAGCGTCTCATGTTCACGAACCGTAACGACGATGCCGCGTGTATCTGGAACTCGGAGACGCTTTCCGGCTGATGGATTGGCAGCAGACTGCAGGCCGTTCGACCAGATCAGCTCCATGGAGGAGATCTTGTAGCGCTTCGCGATCGCGGCAAGGGTTTCACCACGGGCAACCACATGAATCAGTACGTGATCGCGACCGTCGGCGACGACGATATCGATTGCGGCGGGGAGCTCGAGGGTTCCATCGTCAAGGAAGATCGGGCCGTCGATGGCTGAGGTTGCAACAACTGGATCCGGAGCCTGCGCGATCACCTCGGTCGCGCGCATCGAGAAGGTGCTCTCTGTTGCAGCCTCTCCAATGAGCACGCCGTCGTTCACAGCGGTGTTCTCGGCGATCCCATCAGATGCGAAACGGTCTGGGTTCTCGGTACCGCCCCACTCCGTGGTAAACGTCGGCTCGTAGGCCGCCTCCGCTCCAACGCTCAGGCCACCATCGTTCAGCGCCTGGGTGCGCGCATCGACCGTTGGCCCTGGGAGCAAGCTGGCGATGATTGCCACGCTCAACAGCCCTGCAATCACGACGGGCATCGCTCGCTCTGGCTCGCGACCGAGTGCACGAAGTCCGGAGTCGAGTGAGCGGCGGCGGCGGCGGAGTGAGCGAAGGATGCCGCGCTCTTCAAGCGCTGGGGTGACCTTGTGGACGATTGCGGCCACCGCAATGCCGGTCGTACGGGTCGCGAGCGTTGGGTGCACGCGGACCCGTCGTGGGAGCGGGCGCTTCAGGAACTCGCCAGCGCGGAAGAGGCTGAGCCGAATGGCACGCTCGCCACTGCGCTCAAGGAACGCTCCGAAGGCGAGGAGGCGGCGGCGGATGGCCGCGGCAAGGCGGAAGGTGGGGCTTCCAGCTCGCACATTGCGATGCTTGAACCCGCGGGCAGACGTTTTTTGGCGTTTCACATCTGGCATTCCAGCCTCCGATCTCCGCCTTAGTCTACCCCTCGGCTATGCCGCCGAGCGGGGCGCCCTGGCACACGCTGTGCCTCGTGCGTGGACTACGAGGGGTTTGACCCCTCGGTTCCCTTGGTGAGCGAGGCGAGGAACTGGGCATTCGACTCCGTCTTCGCGATGCGATTGAGGAGCAACTCGATCCCCTCATTCGCGCCAACGGCCGAGAGCATGCGACGCATGGTCCAGACCATCTTGAGGGTCCCCTCGTCAAGGAGGAGCTCCTCGCGGCGGGTTCCTGAACGCTGCACATCGATCGCCGGGAAGATGCGCTTCTCGGCCAACTTGCGGTCGAGCACAAGTTCGGAGTTACCCGTTCCCTTGAACTCTTCGTAGATCACGTCGTCCATCTTCGAACCAGTGTCGACGAGGCAAGTGCCGATGATGGTGAGCGAGCCACCCTCTTCGAGCTTTCGCGCCGCACCGAAGAAACGCTTCGGTGGATAGAGCGCAATTGGGTCAATACCGCCTGAGAGCGTTCGCCCGGATGGTGGGAGTGCCAAGTTGTAGGCGCGCGCCAGTCGCGTGATGGAGTCGAGCAGCACGACGACGTCGGCACCGGCCTCGGTGCGGCGCTTCGCGATCTCGAGGGCCATCTCGGCAACGTGGGTGTGATTCTCGGTTGGTTCGTCGAAGGTCGACGAGATGACTTCACCCTTTACCGAGCGGCGCATGTCGGTGACCTCTTCTGGTCGCTCGCCGATGAGGCAGACCATCAGGGAGATCTCTGGGTAGTTCGCCGTGACGCCCTGGGCGATCTGCTTCAGCAGGCTCGTCTTACCGGCCTTCGGTGGCGAAACGATCAAGGCGCGCTGCCCCTTGCCGAGCGGATTGACGAGGTTGATCAGTCGCTGCGAGAGGTTTGACGGAACCGTCTCGAGGTTGATCAGCTCAATTGGGTGAATCGGTGTGAGGTCGCCGAAGTGCGGTCGTCGTCGCGCCGACTCTGGGTCGGTGCCGGAGACGATCTCGACGCGGAGCATTCCCCAGAACTTCTCACCCTCGCGCGGTGCACGAATCACGCCGCCGATCGTGTCGCCTTGGCGCAGGCCGAGTCGGCGCACCATTGGTGACGGAACGTAGACATCGTCAGCGCTTGGGAGTAGGCCGTTGCGGCGAATGAAGCCGTAGCCATCGTCAACGATTTCGAGGATTCCCTCGGCCCAAATCTGACCCTGCTCTTCGGCCTGCGCCGTGAGGATCTTCTGAATGACAGTGGAAAGTTCTTCTTGCTGGGTAGCTTCGACGCCGAGCTTCTTTGCTGCAGCGATGAGCTCGGTCGCCTTCATGTTGGCGAGGGCGGCAAATGTCACGAGCCCTTCGGCGGCGAGGTCAGCTTCTGAGAGCACCTCGACGTCGGCCGGAAGTGCGCCCTGTGGCATGCGCATCGAGTTCGGGTTCGGTCCGCCGCGGCGGGGTGGTCGTCGTGGGCCGCGGTTTCGTCCGTCGTTCATATCAGTTGAATACCTTCCTCTACCTATGGGTGAATGCATCCCCGGTACGCGATACTGCGTCGCGTTCGCTGTGCAGTTCGGGGGGGGATGAGAGAACTCTACGGCAGGCGTTGCCGCTCGTCAAGAGCCCGCGGATTCGGGCCCGCGACTACTTCCCGGAGGTTGCCTTTGCCCAGTCTGACTTGAAGATCGCGATCCCCTTATCAGTGAGTGGGTGCTTCGTCATCTGCTCAAGCACCTTGAGTGGCATCGTCGCAACGTGCGCACCCGCCAGCGCTGACTCAGTGACGTGTCGTGGGTGGCGGATTGATGCGGCAAGGATCTCGCAATGATCAAGCCCCTCGTAGTTCGCAAAGATCTCAGCGAGCTCTTGGATAACGATCATCCCGTCTTCGTTGATGTCATCGAGTCGGCCAACGAATGGGCTGATCAGCGAGGCACCGGCCTTCGCCGCCATGAGCCCCTGATTCGCGGTGAAGATCAGCGTGCAGTTCGTCTTGATCCCCTCGGCGGCGAGGCGGCTAATTGCCTCAAGGCCTGCGGTGGTGAGGGCAACCTTGACGACGATGTTGGGAGCGATCTTCGCAAAGGCGAGACCCTCTTT
>CAMAXG010000017.1 GCA_945862225.1 Thermoflexus hugenholtzii JAD2
CACCGTCTGGCACCCCGAGAACCCGAACGAGGAGCTCGATCGCATCATTGACTCGCCCGTGCCGAGCGGCGATCCAACCCTCTACATCCAGCATGTTGCCGCCACCGACCCCACCGCCAAGCTCAACGGCCGGAGTGCTCTCTATGTACTGACACCGGTGCCGCCGCTCAAGGATCGGAACTGGTGGGTGGAGCACCGCGACGAGTACCGCGCCGCCACGATCAAGCGCGTCTGCGAGCGCACCGGCCTGAAGCCCGAAGAGATCGAAGAGGTCGCCGATTGGACGCCGCTCGAATTCGAGAACGAGCAGCGCTGCCACGACGGCTCAATCTTCGCCCTTGCGGCGAGCTTCCTCCAGAGCGCCTACTTCCGGCCAGCGAATCGCTCCAGCGATCTCCGCAACGCCTACTTCGCTGGTGGCGGCACGCAGCCAGGCGGCGGCATCCCGCTCGTCATTCTCTCGGGCTACATCGCCAGCCGCCAGATCCTGCGCGACCTCGGCTACACCCTGCCGCCAAGCGAAGCGGGGCACATCGCCTAATCCCCCAGCAAACAAAAGAGCCGACCCCCGAAGGGGCCGGCTCTCTCGTCACCCGCGTGGGCAATCGCTTGACTCAGACGGCGATGATGCCGAGCTTCACCAAGAAGTACACGAGGAACGCGGCAATGGAGACCCAGAAGAGGGGCTTCACGTCGCGGGCCTTCCCTGACGTCACCTTCAAGATGGCGTAGGTAATGAACCCAACACCGATACCGTCGGTGATTGAGTACGAGAGTGGCATCACGATCAACGTTGCGAGTACTGGGAAGCCATCAACGGCGTCCTTCCACTGCACATCGCGAATCGCCTCAAACATGAGGTAGCCAATGATTACGAGCGCTGGTGCCGTCGCCGCAGCAGGAACGATCCCTGCGATTGGCGAGAGCAGCACTGCGGCAAGGAAGAGGAGCCCCGTCACCACGCTGGTGAGACCGGTGCGACCACCCTCCTTGATGCCGGCAGCCGACTCGATGTACGTGGTGTTGGAGGAGACGCCCAGGGCGCCACCAGCCATCGCCCCGATCGAGTCAACAAGCAGCACGCGGTTTGCGCCTGGAAGTTCACCCTTGCTGTTCAAGAGTCCGGCGCGTGCGCCGAGACCGACCATCGTGCCGGCCGTGTCAAAGAAGTCGCTCAACATGATTGAGAAGACGGCGAGGGCAATCGCGAGGAAGCCCACTCCGTTCGACCAGACGCTGAACATTGAGCCGAAGGCCTGACCGATGCCAACAAAGTTGGATGCATCAAGCGGGCTAACGAAGCTCGTCGGAATCTTCGATACGCCAAGCGCGAGGGCAACAGCCGTGCCGACGCCGATCGAAATCAAAATGCCGCCCGGTCGGCGGATCAGTGCGAGTGCGGTAAGAAGGCCGGCGCCGAAGATTGCCAACTGCGGAAGATCCGCCCGTGGAATCTCGGTGCCGCCGAAGCCAATACCTGAGAAGAGTCCGAGTGGCACGGTGCCAGCGAACGACTTCACGACGACATTGGCCTCAAAGAGGCCGATCAAGAGCAGGAAGAGCCCGATGCCTACGGCAATCGCACGCTTCAGGTTGAGTGGAATCGCCTCAAGGAGCGCCTTGCGGAGTCCGGTGAGCATCAAGATCGTAATGAAGATGCCCTCCCAGACGATCACGGCCATCGCCTCGGACCAGGTCAGACCAAGACCAAGGATCAGCTGGAATGCGACGACCGCATTCAGCCCCATCCCTGCAGCAAGGGCGAACGGATAGTTCGACACCACGCCCATGAGGATGGTGAGCAGGCCGGCACCGAGCGCGGTGACGGCGAAGATCGCTTCAGCGCTCGGTGCGCCCGCAGCGCCGATCGCGCCGCCTGCGGCGCCCGCGCCGACATAGTTCGCGTTCACGAAGATGATGTACGCCATCACCAAGAACGTGGTGGCACCGGCGCGGACTTCCGTCCCGACCGTGGTCCCACGCTTCTTGAGCTGGAAGTACGAGGCAATGCTTGCCATGGTTTCCTCCCCTAGGCCGAATGGACGGTCGGCCGACCGGAACCCCACCTCCGGACAGCCTCCGCGCTGCCTGGAGCGGTCACCTGCGTGACCAGCGGCGTGTCGTGCTCAACCTACGCCACCCCACCCTGCTGCAGACCCCCAAAACTGGGCAAAATGACCCGATCTTGGGAGTTCTTTTCGTGCAGATGCACAAGATGAGCGTGGGGCAGGATCGTGGTGCCGTGAGCGGCTGGCGGCCCCGGCAGGAGTCGAACCTGCGACCAACTGCTTAGAAGGCAGCTGCTCTAATCCACTGAGCTACGGGGCCAGCTTCCCGTAGGATAGAGGTATGAAGGCGCTATATGACGGGACCGAACTGGCATCCATGGACCCCCTGGTCCTGATGAAGAACCTCGACCACACCCGCATGACCTCACGCCGCCTCTCCTACATCCTGCAGCAGCAGGTGCACCTCTACACCCCCGAGGCGAACAAGCTCCGCGACGAGATCGACCTGTACGTTGAGGCGGAGCGCCAGATCGAGGGCGAGATGGCCCGGCGGAAGATCCGCGCCTAACCCCTAGCCGTTCGCGGCGGGAGCAAAGGTCACGCCACTCCCCCGCTGCTCATCGTTCAGCACCCAGCGGCACTCCTCGTCGAGTTCGAGTCCTGTGAACGGATCGCCTACTAGACCGATCGGCCCATCAAGATCGAGGAACTCTGCAGCACCCGCAACGGCGGCGGCTCCCGCGGTACCGAGCTTTGTCTCGACCATGGAGCCGAACATGCGTCGCAACCCGAGCGACTCCGCCTGACGGAAGCCGCGCAGTGATGGGCCGAGACCGCCGATCTTGACCTGCTTGAGGTTCACACCATCTACAAGTCCAACCAACTCCGCAATGTCGTCGTACTCAATGCAGTCCTCGTCGGCGATCACCGGAATCTCGGTTGCGGCGGCGAGGGCCGCCATGTTCTTAATCTTTCCTGGCTGCAGCGGCTGCTCGAGCAGTTCCACGTTGCTGCGCTCAATGTGTGGCAGTAGCTCAAGCGCTCGCTCCAGGCTCCAGCCGCAGTTCGCATCGAGGCGGAGTGGGCCGTGATAGACCTCGCGCACGCGGCGTAGCAGCTCCTCTTCGCCACCCAAACCAACCTTTAGCTTCAGGCTCGGGTACTTCGTTGCGGCGGCGGCGCGCTCGACCATGGTGTCAATCGGCGCGATACCGATCGTGAGGTTCGTGTGCCCAATGTTCTCTGGCGCGCCAAGGAAGCGGCGCAGTGAGGTGTTCGCTGAACGCGCCAGCAGATCTTGCAGCGCCTGCTCGATCGCTGACTTCGCAGCACCGTGATGGCCGAGGGCGAGGTCCATGGCGGCGCTCATCGGTGCGAGCGCATCGGCGGAGCGACCGCTGATGCCCGACAAGCCGCGCGCCGCTGCATAGCCTGAACCAGTGGTTGCGCCGCCCGCCTCAGCGAGCGCCGCCTCAATTGCAGGGAGTGCGACCGAGAAGAGGAGCGGTGCGACCGCGGCGATCGTCTCTGGGGTGTCGCCGTAATACGGATCGGCGCAGCCCTCCCCCCACCCTTTAAGGCCGGTGGCGCGGTCGGTGATGTGCACGAAGGCGGTACGCGAGCTCTCCTCGTTTGGATCGGGTCGCGCGATGCGGAATGGCACCAGGTACGGGATGTCCCACAGGTGCACCTCAACGTCGAGTCCGCCAGCGCTGAATGCGGCGAGGCGCGAGTGCGTAGGGGCTACGGCCACACGCCACCCTCTGGATCGCCACCGAGCGCCAGGAGCGGATCGCCGTTGTTCATGGCGAGGGTCGTCACCAAGAAGATGACCACACCATCAATCGGGGCCGTTGGTGTTTGCAGCACGTCGCCAAAGACACCCTGCACCTCGCCGAGCTTCTCGCCCTTCTTCACGACGGAGCCGACGCCAACTGCTGGATGCCAGTAGCCGGCGACATCGGCAGGGATCTCGGCAGGCAGCCACGCCTCGCTGTTGAGGCGAGCGCTGGCGCCAGGCTTGAGTGTCCCGACTTCGCGTTCGATTGGGCTCTGCGGAAAGTCGCCCATGCCCATCTCGGCGATGACGCCACGAACGCCGGCGGCATGGCGCGCCACAAACTCGGGCTCCACGTGCCCCTGCCCACCGAACTCACAGAGAATGCCGATCGCGCCGAGCTGCTCGGCGGTGGAGGTGGTGGTGCCGGGGCTCGCGCCAATCAGCAGCCACTCCGCGCCAACCGCACCGCCGAGCGCCACCGCGCGTGCATCGCGTGCAGCATCGCCCGTCTGTTCAATCCCCACGAACGGCGAGAGCGCCTCGTTGATGTCGCCCGCGTGCAGATCTAAGTAGACATCAGCGCCGGTCATGAGCTGCGTGGCGATGGCGTGGGCGATCCGCTCGCTCGCACTCCCCGTTGCCGAGCCCGGATAGACGCGGTTCAGGTTCTTGCCGTCTTGTGGGTTCACGTAGATTGAGCGTGCCTTGAATGCGGCAGGGCTCGTGGCGAGCGTTGCAATGATCGAGCCCTTGAGGTTTGCGAGGGTGGCGGGGTCGCCAGCCTCGGCCGAGAGGAGGAGTGAGCGCAGCGCCGCGGGACCGGTGTACTCGCCGCCATGAATGCCCGCGGTGATGGCGAGGCGTGGACCAGGCTGGCCACCGTTGATCACCACTACGGGGATCTGTGTCTGCTCGCCAGGAGCCGTCTCTACGGCGAGCCAACCAGTGGCGCGAGTCCCAGGGGCGGCGATGGCGGTACCGAGCTGCACGTTCATGCGCGCATCATGACAGGGGGTAGCGGCCAATGCCGCGCGAGCCTGCGGCCCTAGCTGATTGGGGCGACGAGTTAGCGGGCTGGCCCTAGGCGTGGGACGTTGGATGATGCCAGGCGCTCCTCAAAGCGGCGGGCGGCGGCGTCAAGCTTCTCGAGGTGCTCATGGAGGCGCTGGCGCGCCTGCTCGGCGGCAGCATCGAGTCCGCTCAGTTCGAAGATGCCCCAGAAGCGCAGGATCGGCATCAGCACGTCATCGCGATGAACGCGTATATCGTAAATTCCAGCCTTCGCAATATCGGCGGCCTTGCGGAGGAAGTTCGGAATGCCGGCACCTGGCATCTCAAAGCCAAGGACCTCGTCAACGATTGCCCGCACCGCGGCCGACGGTTCGACCTGGAGCGCGGCCTTCAGCATGTCGCGGTAGAAGACCATGTGAAGGTTCTCGTCGGCGGCAATGCGGGCCATGATCCGATCTGCCACGGGATCGTCTGAATAGCGGCCGGTGTTGCGGTGCGCGATGCGCGTGGCCAACTCCTGGAAGGCCACGTACGCCAGGCCGTGCAGGGTGTCTGGGAATGGATGCTCATAGCCCTTCTCAAGTTGGCTCATACGACCGCGCTCCAGCAGGACTGGATCGATGTTGCGCGTCACGGTGAGGTAGTCGCGCAGGACGATGGCGTGCCGACCCTCCTCTGCCGTCCAGCGACCCACCCAGTTGATCCAGGCGCCGTCGCCCGAGCCGAACATGCCGTGAATGAGGCGGTGGTAGCTGGGTAGGTTGTCTTCGGTCAGCAGCCCGATCTCGAACGCGGTCTGCGCCACGCCCGTCAGCCGCGGGTGGTCTGGGGTCCAGGGCTCCTTGTCGAAGTCCCGGCCGAGGCGGTACGGGATGAATTCGTGCGGGAACCACTCTTCGGCAACGCCAATGTGGCGATTCAGCAGCCGGGCGGCTTCGGGCTCGAGCTCGTGGAGGATCCTCCGGTCGAGGGCGGTTCCCTGGCTAGGCTGCTCGTCAGTCATGGTCAAAGTGTAGGCGAGGCCGCCCAAACGGGACGCGGTGCTGTTGGGATACGCCGCAGTTGGGGTAGTGGTAGCGCATACCGGATTCGAACCGGTGGTCTCTGCCTTGAGAGGGCAGTGTCCTAGGCCGCTAGACGAATGCGCCCCGAGTGCGGGCCGTGCCCGGATGCAGATGATACCGATCGGGGCGCGATGCGTCCAACTACGAGGCCGGGAGTCGTTTTGGACCCTGCGTGTAGGGTTAGTGCATGAAGAGACGAGTCGCCCTGGTTGCCTCCCTCGCCCTGCTGCTGGCTGGCTGCGGCTCGGGGCTCGATGCGATCCACGGATCGCCCAAGGCGACCCCCACCGACTTCGCTGGGCTGACCAAGCGCTTCGCCAAGTTCAACCTCAGCGTCAACACGGTCGTGAGTGGCGATGCTGGGTGCAGCGATCAGGGGCTCGCCCCTATGGCGATCTCCTTCACGATTACGGGCCTTGGCGAGAACTACCCACTCCCTGCCCGCCTCTACCGCTTCCGTAACGACGCGTCGTATACCAAACTGCGCGCCACGGTCGATACCTGCGCTGCAGAGTGGGTCACCGATCCGGCGAGCCTGCTGATGATCGACGCCACACCGTACGTGCTGGTGCTGGAGGGGGCGACCGATCAGGCCTTCATCGATGCGCTGCGCACCTCGCTCTACGACGCAGCGGGGAACTAGACCTCTTCTTTTACCGTGCGCGGTGAGGCGCCCGCGCTGCGCGGCACTGCAACCTTGATCGCACCCTTCACGAAACTCGCCTTGATCGAGTTGGCGGCGGTGATCTCTTGCTCCTCTACGGAGAGGATGCCGTGCCGGCCGAGGGCGGCGAGCTCGTCGCGAATGTAGGTCTGCAACATCTCTGGTCCGTCGGTGCCAATGACGTAGCGCACCTTATTCTTGCGCAGGGCATCGAAGATCTGACGGAACTCATCCCAGTCCTTCACCACCTGCGTCATCAGGTTCGACGTTGGGCAGATCTCAAGAACGATCTTGCGCTCAGCGAGCGCCTTCAGCGTCTTTGGATCTTGTACCGACTTTACGCCGTGGCCGATGCGATCGGGCTCGAGGTTCTTGATGACGTCGAGCACCTCGCTCACGGGGCCGGACTCACCTGTATGCACGGTGATACCGAGGCCGGCGAGGCGAGCGCGACGGAAGAGCTTCTTGTATTCGGCAACCTTGAAGTTGCTGGACTCTGGGCCTGCAACGTCGATGCCGACGATGCCGCGGCTCTTCCAGGCGATCGCCTTCTCGACGATGATCTCGTTCTGCGCGTAGGTGAAACCGCGGTCGAGGCAAAGGATGAGACCTGGCATTACCGGGTATTCAAGTGCGGCACGGTCGGCACCACGAATTGCCGCGGCAATGATGTGGTCGAGGTCCTGCTCGCCGTTGCGATTGCGCTTCATCGGATTAAAGCGCAGCTCCATGGTGGTGATGTGATTCTTGCGATAGGCACCAGCGACCACCTCGTACACCGATCGCTCCACGGCGATTGGTGATGACTGAATCAACTCGGTCCAGTGGAAGAGGTCCAGGTAACCGTTGAAGCTGCGCGTGCGCTTGGCTCCCGCGGTGATCATCTTGCGGAAGGCCCAGTAGTCCTTTGACGGAAGGCGAATCCCCTGTGAGTGTGCGATCCCCCACATGATCGCTGGCGTTACGGAGCCGCCCAGGTGGCAGTGCAGTTCAGCGAGCGGGATGCGCGGGCTCAGCGTGGTGCTGCGGCTCATGCGCTTGCTCGCTCGGCGCGGCGGCCACGTAGCGCCGGGGAGCCGGCCGGCACCTGGTCACGCGCGTGATACGAGCTGCGCACCAGCGGGCCCGACTCCACATGCTTGAAACCGAGTGCCAACGCCTCGTCGCGCATCTCGTCGAACTCTGCGGGCGTGTAGTAGCGCACCAGCGGCAGGTGTTCGGCGGTTGGGCGCAGATACTGACCAACTGTCAGCACGTCGCAGTCGACGGCGCGCAGCGCCTGGAACGCCTCGGTCAGTTCAGCGCGCTCCTCGCCAAGGCCGACCATCAGCGAGCTCTTGGTGTGCACCGGGTTGCCAAGTTCTGTCGCCATCTCCTTGGCGCGGCGAATCACCTCAAGCGAGCGCTCCCAGCGGGCGCGCTTGCGCACCGGCTTCTGCAGGCGCTGCACCGTCTCGAGGTTGTGGTCGACGATGTCGGGGGCCGCCTCCATCACCGCACGGAGCGGCGCCTCGCGGCCGTCAAAGTCGGGGATCAGCACCTCAACGCCCGTGTCTGGCGCAAGCGCGCGGAGCTCGCGAATCGTGGCGGCGAAGATCGCCGCGCCACCGTCGGCAAGGTCGTCGCGGGCGACGCTCGTCACCACGACGTGGTCGAGGTTCAGCGAGGCGAGTGCCTCGGCCACGCGTCGCGGCTCGTCGAGGTCGAGGCCATCCGGTCTCCCGGTCTTTACGGCGCAGAAGCCACAGGCGCGCGTGCAGGTGTCGCCGAGGATCATCACCGTGGCTGTCCCCTGCTCCCAGCACTCGCCGATGTTTGGGCAGCGTGCCTCTTCGCAAACGGTGTTCAGGCTCTGCGTTCGCATCAGCGACTGCAGCTCGCGATAGCGTGCGCCGCCTGGCGCCTTAGAGCGAATCCACTCTGGGTGCTTCGAGGCGACGAGGATCTCTTCGGTGTGGCTCGGCGCAGCGCCAAGCATTGGGAGCTGTCGCCCGATGAGTGGTGACCCGGCCACTAGAAGTTCACCGAGCGGCCGAGTGAGACGAGTGCCGCCTCGCCGAGCACCTCGCTGAGCGTTGGATGTGGATGTGTGGTGCCGCCAAGCTGTTCGGCGGTGGCGCCGAGCTCCAGCGCCAGGCTCGCCTCGGCAATCAGGTCAGTCACCTTTGGCCCAACCATGTGCACGCCGAGAAGGGCGCCGCTCTCCGCGTGTCGGAGCACCTTGCAGAAGCCATCGCTGTCGCCGCCGATGTGCGCCTTGGCAATCGCAGCGAATGGCATCACCCCTGCAACGAACGGCACGCCGTCGCGCTCAAGCTCCTGGGTGGTTGCGCCCACTGATGCCACTTCAGGGCGGCAGTAGGTGGCGCGTGGTTGCTTCGCGTAGTTCATGGCGTGAATCGGCTGGCCAGCAATCGCGTGGGCGGCGATCAGGCCCTCGTGTGCAGCAACGTGCGCCAGTTGCAGCCCACCGATCACGTCGCCCACGGCGTAGAGGTGCTCCTGCTTGGTGCGCATCTGCGCGTCAACAGTAATGAAGCCGCGCTCAACGGTGGCTGCCGTGTTCTCGAGGCCGATGTTGGCACTGTTCGGCACGCGACCGGCGGCGATGACGAGCAGGTCGGCACTGAGTGGTGTCGCAGTACCCGTGCCGTCGATTGGCTCAATGCTGAGCGTTACGCCATCGGCGCTGCGCACCAGGCTCCCCTCTGTAATGCGGTGGGCTACATGAATCGCGATGCCGCGCTTGGTGAAGGCACGTGCCAGCTCCTTTGATGCGTCGCGATCTTCGAGCGGCACGATCGCGGGAAGCATCTCAACGATGGTGGTCTCTGCGCCAAGGTCGCGGAAGTACGAGGCGAACTCGCAGCCAACGGCGCCGCCGCCAACCACGATGACGCGCTTCGGATGCAGTGTTCCTGTGACAATGTCATCACTGTCGACGATAACTTTGCCGTCGGTCTCGAGGCCTGGAATGCTGCGCACGCTCGATCCCGTGGCGACCACGATGTCGGTGGCGGTGATGGTGCGGTCTTCGCCAGTTGGTTGACCAGTCTCATCCACGAGCGCCGCGTTGACGGTGCCCGGTGCTGTGATGGTGGCGCGGGCGGCGATCAGCTCAACGTTGTTCTTCTTGAAGAGGCTCTTGAGGCCCGCGTGCATCTTGGCCACGATCTTGTCGCGTCGCGCACCGACGACTGTGGCGTCGATGCCGGTGGCGGGGGTGATCTGGATGCCGAAGTCGGCCGCCTTGCCGATCTTGGCGAGCAGGTCGCCGCTCTCGAGCATCGCCTTGGCGGGGATGCAGCCCCAGTGGAGGCAGGTGCCACCCACCTTTGACTGCTCAACGAGCGCCACGCGCTTACCGAGCTGGGCGGCACGGAAGGCGGCGGCATAGCCACCAGTTCCACCGCCGAGAACGAGGAGGTCGTAGTCGGGCATACGAGAATCCTACGCCCCGCCGCCGACCCTTGCCGCGCGCTGCTAATCTCCGCCGCAATGGACCTACCACTGCTCCTCGCCGCCACTCTCGGCGCCTACCTGGCGGGCTCGATTCCGTTCGGTCTCCTTGTGGCGCGCCTAACCGGTGGCCCCGACCCACGCTCAATCGGCTCTGGCCGCACTGGCGGCACCAACGCACTGCGGGCGCTCGGTCGTCGACGCGCCGCCGTGGTTTCCGCGGGAGACATTCTCAAGGGAACCCTCCCCGTTCTCGCCGTGCACTCGCTGGCCGCGCAGGGGGCTGAGATCTGGACCAGCACCTGGACCGTTATCGCCGCGCTCTTCGCCGTCATCGGCGCCACCCGTTCCATCTGGGTCGGCTTCAAGGGGGGTCGCGGCATCGCAACCGGATTCGGTACCGCGCTCGCGATTGCGCCGCTCGCACTTGCTGCGGTTGCGCCAATCTTCCTCATCGTGATCTGGCGAACCAGGATCGTCTCGCTCGGATCACTCGCCACCGCAGCGCTCTTTGCCCCAGCCCTCTTCATCATTAGCTACGCCACGACCGGGATGCTCGACGGCGCGCTCATTGCGTATGGCATCGTTGGGCCTGCGTTAGTTTGGCTGGCCCACGCCGACAACATCGCGCGACTGCGCGACGGGACCGAGCGCACCTTTGATACAGGGATGCTGCAGCGCGACTAGCGAGTTATCGCGAACGGATCAACTGCACCACGATGTAAATCGTTGCCAGCACCAGCACGATCGCCACAATTGGCAGGCTGCGTACTGCTGAGCCGATCGGTGGAACAAGTGCGCTGATCTCTTGCAGTATCAAAACTGCTGCCCCTGCGGCCAGTGCCGCAAGCGTCGCGGAACGAAGCGGACCCGTGGGCTGGCTCACTGCGCCAGGGTATCGGCGTCGCGCGGCAGGTCGAGCGGCGCAACGATGAGCTCACCAACGAGCTTGCGCGACGTTTCGCTCAGGAGTGTGATCAGCGGGCGATGCAGCGTGATGGTCACATCTGCACCAGGTGCGCCGCGTCGTCGGCTCCCCGTCTCCGGGTCAAGCCCAACTGGCGCCGTGACTGCAAGGCACGGGACGCCAGCGGCGCGCGCGCGAATCACCAGATCGATTCCTGCCTGCGTTGGTACGGGTGGCACGATCGCGTCGGTGGAGCCGCCGAGTGCCTCCATCACCAGCGCAACATCTTCAATGCCCGCGCGGAAGTGCGCCGCTTCGCGCATGTCTGGCACGCGGAAGCGTCGCGCGTTTGTCAGTGACTCGAGTCGATCCCAGGCCGCCGATGCTGCGGCATGCTCTGGTCGAGCTCGTGTGCCGCAGAGAGCCACAACAATCGGCGTGCCGCTTGCAGCGATACGTAGCCCTGCCTCAAGGGCGAGGGCCGACTCGGCACCAGATCCGGCGAGGATGAAGACAGGTGCGCCTGGTGCGGCGGCGCCTGATGCGATGCGACCCTTCGCGAGCGCCAGAGCGAGTTCGGCGATCGCGTCGCCGCCACTGGCGAGGAGTTGCTCAGAGGTGTGCCCGAGTCGCAGCGCCTTCGCCTCAATCCCGCGCATTGCCGCCATCGAAACTGGGGCGAGGTTGCGGTGCTTGCGCCAACGTGTGGCAACGGGTGCAACCCACGCCGAAATCTGCTCAGGGCTCATGACGCCGCGCACGCTGGGTCGGGAGGGTCGCTTCAACATGAGTAGAGGATAGACGTGTGGCTAGCCGGTGTTGCGCAGGCCGGCGGCGACCCCGCTGACCGTGAGGCGAACGAGGTGTGAGAGCTCGGCGCGCTGACCCTCATCGGTGGCACTGCGCAGTGCGCGAAGGAGCTGTACCTGCACGCGTGAGAGGGCGTTCACCTCGGGGGCACGCCCCTCAATGGAGGCGCGTAGTTCAGGGTCACTGGCGAGCAGTTCGTCTGTGCCAGCAATGCGTCGCAGCGCATCACCAGCAGCGGTGCGCTCGGCAACGATCATCGCCCAGACCCTCGTTGCATCGGCATCACTCCCGGCGCCGCCGAGTGCGGCGAACTCTTCGGCAACCTCAGGTGAGGACTTGGCGAGGATCATCGCCGCGTTGTCGACGATCGACTGGAAGAAGGGCCAGCGTTGATATGCCTCATGCAGCGTGGCCATAGCTGCGGCGTCGTCGAGCGTTGCGCGCAGCGCACCGAGCCCGTACCAGCCAGGGAGATTCACGCGCGCCTGGCTCCATGAGAAGACCCATGGGATGGCGCGCAGGCTGGTGAGGCCGGAGCCGCCCTTCGCCACTCCCCCGCGCACGGCGGGGCGTGAGCCGAGGTTCAACCCGCCTAGTTCAGCAATTGGGGTGGCGGCGCGGAAGAACGGCTCAAATGCGGGATCGTTCGGGATCAACTGCTGATACGTCGTGCGTGCTGCTTGAGCGACGGCGCCGACGGCGGGGGCAAACTCCCCCTCCCACTCCGCGCGTCGCTGCTCGGCGAGCGGGCTGCGCATGGTGAGCAGCGCCGAAATGATCTGCTCCGCCTCGCTAAACGCGATCGCAGGATCGGAGTAGCGCGAGGCGATCACCTCACCCTGCTCCGTCACCTTGAACCCCCCGAAGAGGCCGGCTGGGTGCTGCCCCAAGATCGCGCGATGCGTTGGGCCACCGCCGCGACCGATCGCACCACCGCGTCCGTGGAAGAGGGTGAGCTTCAGGTTGTGTGCGCTGGCACGATCCACCAGCGCCGCTTCTGCCAAGTGCAGCAACCAGACGCTTGAGAGGTAGCCCGACTCCTTATTCGTATCGGAGTAGCCGAGCATTACTTCAAGGCGCCGGCCGCGCTCCACGATGCGCGCCTGCAGCACCGGGTTCGCAACGATCTCGTCAACGAGTTCGGCGGCGCGCTCCAGTACGCGCGCAGATTCCAGCAGCGGCACGATGTCAACCTTCGGTGAGCCTGCAACAGCTCCCGACGTGAGGTCGGAGCCGATGCGCTGATCCTCTGCCCAAGCGAAGAGCGCCAAGAGCTCATGCAGATCGTCGATCCCTTCAAAGCCACTGATCACATAGCGGCCGAGGCTCTCCTCGCCGTGGGTGCGCTGAATCTCTGCCGCAACGCGAATCGTCGCCAGCACCTCACCGACAGTCACACCTGGGACCGCTTCGTGATCGAGTGCGTTCTTAAGTTGCACCGCGTTGAGCGCTGCCGCTTCACCGGGCTTGCCCAGTTCAGCGGTGAGATGGGCGATTGCCGCATGATGCGCCCCGCGCGCCTGGCGGATCTCCATCATGGCGAAGTGAAAGCCGAAGGCTTCAACCTGCCACTCAAACTCGAGTAGCTCGCCATACGCCGAGCGCTCTAGCCCATCGGCGGCGAGACTTGCGCGGAGCTCGCGCAGTTCGTTGATGAGCTCCTGCGGCGTTGCGTAGCCGCCAACCTCGCTGCCCCCCTCGATGCGCGCGCGACGGGTGCGCGCAATGCGCTGCGCGATGGCACCGAGGCGGCGTCGATACGGCTCATCAGGGAAACGGTGCGAAAGCGTGCGCTCGATCTCACCGAGATCCTTGGCGTCACGCACCAGCGATGCGCCGAGCGCGCCGTCCTGCTCGCCACCATCAACCGTTGCGGAAATAGTCATCATCAGTCGCGAGGCAACCGCCTCAAGGGCGCGCAGCGCGTGGTCGGCCTGAATGCGCATCGCCTCACGCGTTGTCTCAGCATTGACGTTCGGATTCCCGTCGCGATCGCCACCGATCCAAGTCCCCCAGCGAAGTGCCGGTAGTGGCAGTGGCGCACGAAGGCCCGACGGTGCGGTGGCCTTCTCAAGGCGACCGAGCGCATCGTCGAGGCTGCGCAGAAGTCGTGGCACGAGCCGGAAGATCGTTCCATCAAAGTGGACCAGCGCCGAACGAACCTCATCAAGGGCGGTGACGCGCCGAGTACGGATGCCGCCCATGCGCCAGAGGTTGGTCATCTCCTCACGCAGTCGCAGATCAACCTCGGTGGCGAAGGTGCCGCCAGTCGCACGTCGGTCGAGGAGGGTGCGGATGCGACTGAGCGTATCGATCAGCGTGCGACGGCGCGCCTCGGTCGGGTGAGCGGTAAGAACGGGTAGGTAGCTGACCTGCGCTGCGGCGGCGCGAATCTCTGCTGGAGCAAGCCCCGCGGCGGCGAGATCGGCGAGCGCGGCATCGAAGCTGCCAGGCCCTGGCGCGGCGGCCGGATGGGCGCTCGCACTAAGTTGCGCGGCACGGCGGCGCTCCTCAACAAGGCTGGTAAGTCGGAAGCGCAGCGTCAGCGCGCGCACGATGCGCTCCACCTCGTCGTACTGCTCGGTTGAGGCTGCGGTCAGGTTGAAATCAACGGCGCGCTTGGCGTGGAGGGCCTCACGGAAGCGAGCGACGAACGGGAGCCCCTCCTGCTCGGTCAGGGTCTCTTCGAAGATCTGATTCAGCAGCTCGAGGTCGTCCACGACCCTCCCCTCAGTCGCCGCGGTGCGGCAGACGGTAGCGATCCCCTCCCAGTGACTCAGCGAGTCCCTCGGAGACCATCTTGTTGATGGTAGCCGCGACCGCCGCTTCGTTGTGCTCGCCACGCTCACCAGCGACCAGTGCCCCTGCACG
Organism: Thermoflexus hugenholtzii JAD2; assembly: GCA_945862225.1. Taxonomy (GTDB): domain Bacteria; phylum Chloroflexota; class Limnocylindria; order Limnocylindrales; family Limnocylindraceae; genus Limnocylindrus. Next base: position 14,576 of record CAMAXG010000017.1, read on the forward strand.
GCCAGCCTCACGCAACTCATCAAGTAGGCGCCCCCGCAGCCATCGTGCAGTCTTCGTGAAGGGGGTTCGCGGTTCACCCTTGCGCGGCACCTTAGCAAAGGTACGACCGGCGGACGGACAGTAATCACGCAGTGGGCATTCGTCACACTTTGGCGCTGCGGCGCGACAGGTCGACGAGGCGAGATCCATTGCCGCCTGCGCCCATGCGCCAGCCTCGCCATCTGCAAGTTCCGCACCAAACTCATTGGCGCGCGCCTGCACCTCGCGTGGTGCAAGTGGCGCATCTGCGCCAACTAGCCGCGCAACGATGCGTGCAATGTTCACGTCAACAGGAATCTCGCGACCACCGAATGCGATCGCGGCCACGGCACGTGCTGTGTATGGTCCGATACCAGGGAGCTCCATCAGCGCATCGACGTTTGCAGGGAGACCGCCCGCCGCAACAGCGGCAGCGGCGGCGCGCTGCAGCGCCAACGCACGTCGGTTGTATCCGAGCCCCTTCCAGGCCACCAGCACATCGGCGGTCTCCGCCGCTGCGAGCGACTCGAGTGTTGGAAAGCGCGCAAGGAAGGTAGTCGCCAACTGATCAACGCGGGAGATCTGTGTCTGCTGCGCCATCACCTCGCTCACCAGCACGCTGTACGGATCGGAGCGCTCACGAATTTTCAGCGGGCGGGCGGTAGCGGCGTACCAGGCAAGGAGCGCACGATTCGTCTTTCGGATGAGCTCCCGATCGAGTGGTTGGGCTGCCGCGCCCCGCGCGGCCTTTCTCATCGTCGCTCGGGGATTGCGGGCGGGATGCGATTCTTCAGTGCCTTGCTGCGCAGGTCGCGCGCAAGCTCCGCCTGCTCAATTGCATCGGCGAGGGCGTGATGGTCGGCAACAAGATCGGTCGGATACACCTGACGTACGAAACGCTTCACCGTCTTCTTCCAGGTCAGGTTCTCACCGCCATGCAACGTGTAGTAGACGCTCTTTAGATCCATTGCCGACATGCCGAACGGATTCTTCACGCCGGCCTCGGTGAACGCCATCGTGAGCCACATCCAATCGAATGGCGTGTTGAAGCCAACGAAGAGAGGGCTCGACTCTGGTGCGGTCGCCTCGGCGGTTGCACGCACCCAGAGGGCAAATTGGCGCACCCCTTCGAGTCGATCAATACCGTTCTCCTCAAGGTGAGCGCGCGAGAGGCGGTGGACGCGCTCCTCTTTATGTCCCCACTGCTTCGTCGGGTCCGGGCGCAGCTCCACGTAGAAGGACTTCTTCGGATCATCGACCAGGCAGGCGCCGATGCTGATCAGGCTTCCGTCGAGTGGCGTCTGGCCCGAGCACTCCACGTCAACGCTGAACCAGAGCTCCTGCGGGAGCCCCTCTTCAAACGGGGGTGGCGTTGGGGCGTCGTGCTGCATCTGGTGCAGCCTACGGCATCAGCCCGATACGGATCGCCCTACTCGCTCCGCACCATGATGTGCTTCGCCACGGTGTAGTCCTCAAGGGCATACATCGACTGGTCCTTGCCGTAGCCGGACTGCTTGAAGCCGCCGTGTGGCATCTCGCTCGCCAGGGTGAAATGATCATTCACCCAGACGGTGCCGAACTGCAGCGCCTTACTCACCTTGAAGGCTCGGGCGATATCACTCGTCCAGAGCGACGAGGCGAGGCCGAACTGGCAGTCATTCGCCCACTCCAAAATCTGATCGTCGCTCTTGGCGCGCTGCACGGAGACGACTGGCCCGAAGACCTCGTCTTGCACGATCTCAGAACTCTGCGCTGGCCCCGCAATAATCGTTGGGCGATAGAAGTGGCCCTTCCCAGCAACGCTCTTGCCGCCGAGTACGACCTCCGCCTTCTTGCTCGCTCGCTGCACGAAGCCATCGACACGCGTGCGCTGCGCGGCACTAATGAGTGGCCCCATCTCGGTCGCCTTATCGCTCGTCGGTCCAACCTTGATCGTCTTCACCTGCTTGATCAGCGCGTCAACGAGACGCTCATAGATCTTCGGCCCCGCGATGATGCGGCAGGCTGCGGTGCAGTCTTGTCCCGCATTCCAGAAGCTCGCAGCACGCATCGTGCTCGCAACAAGGTCAACATCTGCATCGTCGAAGACAAGGACTGGCGCCTTGCCACCAAGCTCGAGGTGGAGTCGCTTGACTGTCGAAGCACCAGCTGCCGCGATGCGCTTCCCCGTGGCGGTATCGCCCGTCACTGAGACCATCGCTACACCTGGGTGCTGCGCGAGATATGCACCAGCCTCGTCGCCCGTGCCAGTGATGACGTTCAGCACACCGGCGGGGAGGAACTCTTGCGCGAGTGCGCCGAGCATCAGCGCTGTGATCGGCGTGCGCGCCGATGGCTTCAAGACAACGGTGTTCCCTGTGACGAGCGCCGGGCCAATCTTCCAACCGGCCATCAGCAGCGGATAGTTCCACGGCGCGATTGAAGCAACGACGCCGACTGGATCACGACGAATCATGCTGGTGCGCCCTGGGAGGTACTCGGCGACAGCCTTCCCCTCCATGTTGCGCCCGGCACCTGCGAAGTAGCGCAGGTTGTCGACGACCGCATCAACCTCAATGCCAACGGCACTGATCGGTTTGCCGGCGTTTTCGGACTCAGCCTTCACAAACTTGCGCTTCGCCGACTCAAGGGCGTCGGCGAGTTTCAACAGCGCGAGCGCGCGCTCGGCGGGAGTGGTGGCGCTCCATGCTGGAAAGGCCGCCGCAGCTGCAGCAACCGCAGCATCAACATCGGCGCGACCGCTTTGTGGAACCGTTCCCAGGACCTCGCGCGTTGACGGATCTTCCACCGTGATGGTCTTCCCCGACTTCGCCGCGACGGACTTGCCGTTGATGATCTGCTTCCACGCGCGCATCAGCACCCTCCTACAGTTCTGCCCCGAGCGGGGCTCCCCCTGAGCCTACCGCCGCCGCCCCCTTCGTGGGGTGCCCCGTCGCGCAGGTCGCCCCTGGCGAAGCGCGGCGGTGCGCGCTACCCTCAGCGCATGGCACATCAGTTCGTGGTCCAACTTACGCATAAGCCTGGGGCGCTCGCCGCGCTCTGCCGCGAGCTCGAGCGCCAGGGGGTCGACCTCAAGGCCATCGGCGGTGGTGGAATCGGTGCAGTCGGCCACGTCATTCTGAAGACTGCCGACGACGTCAAGACGCGCGCGGTCCTTGAGGCCGGTTCTTACACCTTCATTGAGAGCGAATCCGTACTCGCCGAAGTCGACGACCAGCCGGGCGGCATGCTCTCCGTGCTCGATCGTCTCGCCGCCGCAGGCGTCAACGTCTACGGGCACCTCTTCATGGGGCGATGGGGCGAGCGGGCAACCTTCGCCTTTGTTGTTGATGATCCAGCGAAGGCACGCGCTGCACTCGGGCAGGAGTACTAAGCCCGCTTAGCGACGTCCGATCCGCTGCGTGATCTCGTCAACCGCGACCTGATACGCGAGTGTTGCAAACGGATGGTGGCTGAACCCCTTCAGCGTTAGGTACTCAACGTTGCCGAGTTGTGCCAACGGTTTCGTCCACTCTGGTCGCACCAGCGTATCGCCCTCGCCCTGCGTCACCAGCGTTGGCACAGGAAAGTTCCCGCCCGCTGCAACAACGGCACGCGCCGCCTTCTGCGCGCGAAAGCTCTCGTCGCCAAAACGTGTCGTTGCTTCGTATAGATGTTCAGGGGCGCCTGGATCAAGATTTTGGAGGCGCTGTCCGGGGCTAGTGTCGACACTGATCCCTGTTGGAATTCGCAGCATAGGAAGAACGCGCGACAAGATTGGCGCAGCGACGCGTTTCCAGGTCGCCATACGGGCCTCAAGTGCCGGCGCAGAGAGAACGAGGTAGTCGGGCTTCGTGAGCCCCGCGGCGACGGCGCCGAAGGCAATAAGGCCACCGAGGCTATGTGAGACGACAATGACTCTGCGACCGGAGCGCTGTAGCTCGCTCACCTGCTCCGCAAGGTCGAGGTGGAAGCGCCGAAACTCTTTCACGTAGGTTCGGGGCCCATCGGAGCGCCCATGGCCCCGCAGATCCCAAGTGGTCGTGCGCCAGCCAGCGGCGGCGAAGGCGCGCGCCGCCTGGACGTAGCGGCTGGAGTTCTCCCCGAGCCCGTGCCCAAAAAGGAGTTCGCCGAGCGGCTCCCCTGCGGGCTCGTAGACGCGTCGGAAGAGCGTCACACCGTCGCTCGCTGTGAAGGGGGCCAGGCCCTCCTGCTCCATGCTCATGCGTGCGATCCTACACTTACAGGAGAGGCGCGCTGCGCCCATATCGGAGGCGGCAATGAGCAACGCAAAGAAGACTCGCACGGAGCGCGACTCGTTCGGCGAGATCGAGGTACCAGCCGATCAGCACTGGGGCGCCCAGACGGCCCGCTCCCTGCACTTCTTCGCCATCGGCAACGACCGCATGCCGCTTGAGGTGATCCACGCCCTCGCCACCATCAAGAGCGCTGCGGCGAGCGTCAACACCGAACTCGGCCTCCTCCCCGCCGATAAGTCAAAGCTGATCGTTGAGGCTGCGCAGGTTGTCACCAGTGGCGGCGCCGACGGCGAGTTCCCCCTCTCGACCTGGCAGACCGGCTCTGGCACACAGAGCAACATGAATGTGAACGAGGTGATCGCCTCCATCGCCAACGAGAGCGCCACCGGAACGCGCGGCGGGAAGAGCCCAATTCACCCGAACGATGATGTCAACCTCTCGCAGTCAACGAACGATGCCTTCCCGAGTGCGATCCACATCGCTGCAACGCTCGCCGTCAGCAAGACGCTCCTTCCCTCACTGCGGCACCTGCACGCCACCATCAGCGCAAAGGCTGACTCCTGGAGCGGCACCGTCAAGATTGGCCGCACCCATCTACAGGATGCGGTGCCACTCACCCTCGGCCAAGAGTTTGGTGCGCATGCTGCAGCGCTCGCGGGCGACATCGCTCGCATTGAGGCGGCGCAGAGCGAGCTCCGCGCGATCGCACTCGGTGGCACCGCCGTTGGCACTGGCCTGAACGCTCATCCTGAATTCGCCGAGCGCGCCGCCAAGGAGATCGCGAAGCTCACCGGCGAACCGATCGTCAGCGCACCGAATAAGTTCGCCGCACTCGCTGGGCAAGAGGCGACTCTTGCGGCATCTGCTGCGCTGCGCACCACCGCCGCAACACTGATAAAGCTCGCGAACGATGTGCGCTGGCTCGCCTCTGGCCCACGTGCCGGACTCGGCGAACTGCGCATCCCTGAGAACGAGCCTGGCTCTTCGATCATGCCGGGGAAGGTGAACCCAACCCAGGCCGAGGCACTGACGATGGTCTGCGTGCAGGTCTACGGACTTGATGCGGCAATCGCCTTCGCCGCAAGCCAGGGGAACTTCCAGCTCAACGTCTTCAAACCGCTGATTGCGCTCGACCTGCTGACGCAGATCCGTCTGCTGGGCGACGCGGCGCGCTCGTTCGCTGATCACTGCCTCGCCGGCACCGAGCCAGATGCGGCCCGCATCACTGCACTGCTCAACGATTCACTGATGCTAGTGACGGCGCTCACGCCGGTGATTGGCTACGACAAGGCGGCGGAGATCGCCAAGCGCGCTCACGCCAGCGGCGGAACGCTGCGCGAAACTGCCCTCGAGCTCGGCTATATCAGCGCTGAACAGTTCGATGCGATCGTTCGCCCTGATCAGATGACGGGGCCAACCCGATGAGCGGACGCCTGAAGATCGGCGTCTTGACCGGTGGCGGCGACTGCCCAGGCCTCAACCCTGCAATTCGCGCCGTGGTGCACCGCGCGACAGCTGGTGGCCACGAAGTCGTTGGCATCCTCGATGGCTGGAAGGGCCTCGCGACGGTTGGCGCGCCACTCACGCGACCGCTTGATCGTGCAGCCGTGCACGGCATTCAGGCGCAGGGCGGCACGATGCTCGGCTCTAGCCGCACGAACCTGCTGAAGCGCGAGGGCGGTCTTGATGCCGCCGAGGCGAACATGCGCGCGCTTGGCCTCAACGCCCTGATCGCCATCGGTGGCGACGACACCCTCTCCGTTGCGGCAGGTCTCGCCAAGCGCGGCGCAGCGGTCAACGCTATTCCGAAGACGATGGATAACGACGTTTGGGGGACCGAGGGCTGCCTCGGCTTCGACACCGCAGCAAACATCGTTACTGAGGCGCTCGATCGGATCGCCACCACCACCGCATCACATCACCGCGTCGCCGTCGTTGAGGTGATGGGCCGCGACGCAGGCTGGGTCGCCGCATGGGGCGGACTCGCCGGTGGCGCACACGCAATTCTCATCCCCGAGGTGGAGTTCACCGCTGCAGCGCTCGACGAACTTGTTGCCAAGCTCAAGGCGCGACGCGCAATTGGCGATGGCAGCTCCATCATCGTCGTCTCCGAAGGGGTGAAGCTCCCCGCCGCAGGCACAACAACAACCTCGGTGCCGCTCGACGAGTTTGGCCACCCACGACTCGACAAGGTCGCCGTTGGCGATGCGCTCGCCACGATTCTTGAAGAGCGCAGCGGGCTTGAGGTGCGCTGCACCCGCTTGGGCCACCTGCAGCGCGGCGGTGCACCAACCGCCGCCGACCGCGTGCTCGGCACGCGATACGGCGTTGCCGCAGTAGAGGCGCTCGAGGCTGGTCGCCTCGGCGTGATGGTCGCGCTGAAGGGTGGCGCGATCGTTGAGGTGCCACTCACCGAGGTCGGCGGAAAGAATCGCTCCATTGATCTCAGCTACCCACCACTCTTTCCGCACTTCGACTAACCGATGGCACGCCTGATTCTTGTTCGTCACGCGCGCACCGCTGAGACCGGCATCAAGCTGAGCGGTCGCATCAAAGGGATCCCCCTCAGCCCAGCCGGTCGCAAAGAGGCGGCGGCACTCGCCGAAGCACTGAGCGCCGTGCAGATCGCTGGTATCGCCTCGTCGCCAATGCAGCGCTGCCTCGAGACTGCCGAAGCGGTGCGCTCGATGCGCGGCCCAAGCGTGAAGTCGCGCCCCGACATCGTGGTCGACGAGCGCCTCACCGAGGTGGAGTACGGCGACTGGTCAGGCAAAGAGCTGCGCAACCTCATGAAGGATCCACTCTGGAACACGGTCCAGCGTCAGCCATCCGCCATGGTCTTCCCAAACGGCGAGTCGCTCCGCGCCGCCTCCGCCCGCGCCGTTGAGGCGATTCGCGAGATTGATGCGCGATTCGACGACGACGAGACCTGGCTCTGCGCCAGCCACGGCGACATCATCAAGGCGATCGTTGCCGACGCACTCGGCACCCCACTCGACCTCTTCCAGCGCATTGCCATCGATCCGGCCAGCATCACCGTCATTCGCTACAGCGGCGAGCGCCCAACGGTCGTGCGCGTAAATCTATCAGCGGAAGGGGCAGCCGCCGGTCTGGCCGACAAGCCGAAGCGACCATCACTCCTCGGGCGACTGCGCGGCGAAGGCTGATGGCGCGGCGGATCATCCGCTTCGATCCACCCGACCAGTTCATTGCTGGCGCGATTGGTGAGCCCGGGCAGCGCCTCTTTCATCTGCAGGCGATCGGCGGCGGCATCGCCGCAACAGTGATCGTCGAAAAGAGCCAGATCGCG
>CAMAXG010000018.1 GCA_945862225.1 Thermoflexus hugenholtzii JAD2
GTGCTCGCCTTCTGCTGGGTGCACCGCTTCCCGATGTATCAGTGGGAGGCCGAATCGGGGCGATGGGATGCAACGCACAATCCGTTCTCCGCACCCGTTCCTGAACATCTCAACCTGCTCGCCACGACGTCGGGTGATCTGGCCAAGCGTAGCGAGGGCGATCCCGCTTCAGGAGCACTCGCGCAGCAGTACGACATTGTGTTGAACGGCTGGGAGCTTGGCGGTGGCTCGATTCGTATTCACGATCGCGCGCTCCTTGAGCGCTCCTTTGCACTGATGGGCCACTCGCTCGACGATGCGCGTGCAAAATTCGGTGCGCTTCTCGATGCCTTTGAGTACGGCGCACCGCCACATGGCGGCATTGCTATCGGCGTTGAGCGTTGGGCGGCGCTCCTCGCTGGCCAGATCAACATTCGCGAAGTGATGGCCTTCCCAAAGACACAGTCGGGGAGCGACCTCATGCTCGAAGCACCATCGGAACCCGATGCGAAGCAGTGGGCAGAACTTGGCCTCTCGGTGCGCCCAGTTAAGAGTTAGCGCTCCTCAGCCTGGGAGCCACGCTGCTCCCATGGATCTACGGCGTTGGTATCCGCAGGTGGCGCTTCATATGCGAGTGATGCACGGCCATCAGAGGGGCTAACCGCACCCTCATCGCCGCACTCCAACTGCACCTCTGTTCCCTCGGAGCCCTCAATCGGGGTCAGACGAATCGGACCCGCTTCACCATTCCATGAAGCGATGAGTACTCGCTCGCCCTCTCGGCCATGCGCTGCAATAAGCGCCGTGATTGTCTCGGGGTCAACGCCGGCGTGGCTCAGCGGGAGGGTGATGACAGCCGTTGTGCCTGCGACTTCGCTCAGCGCATCGGCGGCAACCGCGCTGAACTCACCCGAGGAGGTGACACGGCTCAAGGTTGGGGCGGCTTCGCCCGTCGAAAGACCCGAGATTAGGATCGGATGTGCACCGCCAGACCAGGCGGCCTCAACCAGTCGCGAGAGCTCTGGGCGGGCAACCCCAGGGGCAGTCGGGGCCCCTGAAACGGCGATGTGTGCTGCGACAGTCATGCCCAAAGTATACGGGTCGGCGAAGCGTGCGAGAATCTCCCGATGACCACAGCAAATCCACCCGCAGGTCTCGTCGCGCAAACCGGCATTCGTACGGTCGGTATCGTCGCGCACGTTGACCATGGCAAGACCACCCTGGTCGACAGCCTCCTCCGCCAGAACGGCGCATTCCGGGCCAATGAAGAGCTCGTTGAGCGCGTCATGGATAGCGGCGACCTGGAGCGCGAGAAGGGGATCACGATCCTTGCCAAGGAGACCGCCATCGACTTCAAGGGAGTCCGCGTCGTGATCGTCGACACCCCAGGGCACGCCGACTTCGGTGGAGAGGTGGAGCGAAGCCTCCTCGCCGTCGACGCCGTCCTTCTGCTCGTTGATGCATCCGAGGGCCCGCTCCCACAGACGCGCTACGTCCTCTCAAAGGCGCTGGCGCGATCCCTCCCCGTCATCCTCGTGATCAACAAGATTGACCGTCCAGATGCCCGCATCAAGGAGGTGATCGACGAGGTCTACGAACTCTTCCTTGACCTCGGTGCGAATGAGCAGCAGATCGACTTCCCAATTGTCTATACCAATGCGCGTGCCGGTACCGCCACGCGCGACATGGAGAAGCCTGGCACCGACCTGATCCCACTTCTTGACTGCGTCCTTGAGACCGCACCAGCACCGATGCATGAGCCAGGCCACCCGCTGCAGGTGCTGATCACCAACCTTGCCGCCAACGACTTCGTCGGCCGTATCGCTGTTGGTCGCATTCGCAACGGCGTTGTTCGCAAGGGGGCAAAGATCACCATCATTCGCGAAGAGGGGAGCGTCACAGGCACCGTCACGAGTCTCACCCTGCCGCAGGGTATTGAGCGCGTCGAAGTTCCTGAAGCAGGCCCTGGAGAAATCGTCGGCATTGCGGGGCTGGCCGATGTTGAAATCGGTGAGACGATCACCGACCCTGCCGATCCACGACCACTTGAGCGACTCCACGTTGATCCACCAACGCTACAGATGACGTTCGGCGTTAACACGAGCCCGATCGGCGGCAAGGACGGGAAGTTCCTCACCTCACGACAGCTGAAGGCGCGACTCGAAAAAGAGGTGCTGGGCAATCCTGCAATTGAGGTCAGCCCAACTGACTCTGGCGAAGCCTTCCAGGTGCGTGGCCGCGGTGAACTCCAACTCGCGATCCTTGTGGAGCAGATGCGCCGCGAAGGCTTTGAGCTCGAGGTCTCGCGACCAGAGGTTCTGATCCATCGCACCGAGAACGGCATTGAGGAGCCATTTGAGCAGCTCACGATCGACGTACCTGTCGATTTCGTTGGTGTGATCACCGGCATCATGGCTGAGCGTCGCGCGCGCATGGAGAACATCCAGCACGGTGCAGACGGTCGCGCCCGCGTTGACTTCCTGATTCCAACGCGCGGCCTGATCGGTGTGCGCGGACGCATCCTCACCGAGACCCGCGGCACCGCGCTGATCCATCAGCTCTCCGCCGGCTATAAGCCGTGGGTTGGCGAGATCCCGCACCGCACGAACGGTTGTCTGATCTCTGACCGAACTGGCGTCACCACTGGCTATGCGCTGTACGGCATTCAGGAGCGCGGCGAGCTCTTCGTGAATGAGGGCGAGCAGACCTATGAGGGGCAGATCATCGGCGAGAGCGCAAAGCCTGGCGACATGGATGTGAACGCCGTTCGCGAGAAGAAGCTCACCAACATGCGCACGCACTCCCATGACGAGGCGATTCGCTTGACCCCGCCACGCCGCATGGCCCTGGAGAATGCCCTCGAGTTCATCGGCCCTGACGAGCTCATTGAGGTGACACCGTCGGCGCTGCGTCTGCGCAAGCGCCTCCTCAACGAGAACGACCGACGTCGTGATGCGGGTCGCCGCGCCGAAATGCGGGAGTCCCAGTAGCCTTCGTCCGATGACGCCAACCCGACTCTTCCTGGATCACGCGGCGGGATCGCCGACGCTCCCAGAGGTCGTGGACTTGATGGCTGAGCTCCAGCACGCCGGCATCGGCAACCCAAACGGTGGACACACGGAGGCTCGACGGGCACGAGCGATCCTCGATGACGCACGGGCAAGCCTCGCCGAAGATTTCAGCGTGGAGCCACGACAGATCACCTTCACTGCAACCGCCTCTGAGGCGCTCGCCCTCGGCCTGCACTCGGCGCTGACGCCGACCGTTCCGCTTGTGACAACGGCAGGGGAGCATCGCGGATCACGTGCGCTAGCGGCGCAGCATGCTGCCGCAGGCGGGGCCGTAGAGCTGCTCGCCCTCGACGCGCACGGTGTGATGCAGGCTGCAGCGCTTCGCACTGATCACCCCGGAGCCGTGGGGCTTTTCGCGCTTGCCTCAGGCGAGGTCGGCACGATCCAGCCGTGGGCGACCTTCGCCACTGCATGGCGTACATCAGGTGGCGGAGCACTCGTGGTTGATGCGGTACAGGCTGCCTACGACCACACCCTTGACGCCCAAGCGACCGGAGCGGCACATCTTGTTGTTGGTTCCGCCAAGGTTGGCGGGCCGTTCGGCATCGCCGCGCTGATTAGCGCACCAGAGACCAAGGTGCGACCACTCATCGTTGGTGGTGGCCAGGAGCGCGGACGTCGGGGCGGTACAGAGGCGGTTGTCCTTGCCGCCGGATTCGCCGCCGCGTATCGCGCGCACCGTCTTCACGCTGAACAAACACGTCAGCACCTGAACGTGATCACCACAGCCTTTGATGACGCGCTCGGCCCACTTGCTTCCCTCGGGCTAGTGTCGACCGGCGCACCGTTCACGAGCGACACACGCCTCGCTGGACATCGTTCATATGCGGCGGACTGGGCGCTCGGCGATGACCTTGTCGCAGCGCTCGACCATGCAGGAATTGCGGCCTCAACCGGTTCCGCGTGCATTAGTGGATCACGCGAGCCATCTGAAGCACTCCGTGCCATGGGGCATAGCGAAGGCGAATCCCGTGGCGGTCTCCGCCTCACCTTTGGGCGCGCATCAACAGTGGAGGAGGCGCGCTACGCGGCAACGGTCGTGCGCTCGGTGCTCGAGCGTGTGCGCACGGCGGTGCCAGCATGACGCTGACAACAACACCGCTCGGCGGTCTCCCAGTCGGTTGGCAGGCGGCACCAGAGGCAACCGCGCCAGAGCGTGTTCTCGTAGCGCTCTCAGGTGGCGTTGACTCATCGGTCGCTGCCGCACTCCTGGTCGAGGCTGGCCACGAGGTTGTTGGCGTGTGGATGCGACTGCATAGCGCCGCCGACCAGCGCGACGGTCATCGTAAGAGCTGCTGCACCCTTGATGCCGCCGACGATGCACGTCGCGTTGCCGATCATCTTGGCATCCCGTTCCACATTCAAAACCTTGAACAAGAGTTTGCCGATGCCGTCTTGGAGCCATTTGTTGCGGCCTATCAGAGCGGTGAGACGCCGAGCCCGTGCGTTGGCTGCAACACGGCGGTCAAGTTCGGCGCACTGGTGGGGAAGGGGAGTGCCCTCTTCGGTTGCGATGCTGTTGCCACTGGGCACTACGCACGTCGCGCTGTCTCTGATGACGGGATCTCGTGGCGACTGCGCGCCGCCGTCGACAGCGAGAAAGACCAGACCTACTTCCTGCACGGACTCGACAGCGCCGCAATCGCACGGGCGCGATTTCCGTTGGGCGGCATGACGAAGCCAGAAGTGCGCGAGGTAGCCCGGTCGCGCGGCCTTGTGACGGCGGAGAAGCCCGAAAGTCAAGAGATCTGCTTCGTACCCGACGGCGATTACCGCAGCCTGCTGCGTGACCGTGGCGCGGCGCGTGGCGAGGGCGAGGTCGTTGACGAGTCGGGCACGGTTGTCGGCACGCACGCCGGAAGCGAAGGGTTCACCGTTGGGCAGCGCAGGGGTCTCCCAGGGAGCGGGGTTTCAGCGCGCTATGTCAGCTCGGTTGACCCTGTGACGAATCGGATCACCATTGCGCCACGCGCAGCGCTCGATGTGCGCAACATTGCACTGGCTGATGCGACGACACCAGAGGGAGCGATCGCCAAGGGTGCGCAGGTGCAGGGCCTGGCGCGTATTCGACATCGTGGCGCGCTTGCGCAGGGAACCGTAACGGGTCTCGGTAGCGGTGCTGCAACGCTTGCGCTCGACGATCCGCTTTGGGCGCCATCACCAGGGCAGACGGTGGTGCTCTATGACGGGGAGACTCTCGTGGCTGGTGCACGAATTGCCCGACCGCGCCACACCGCATGATTGAACCGGCACCGCTCCTGATCGCCCTCTCCGTGGGCGTGGCGCTACTCACCGGGAGGCTCCTCTCCGCGCGCGCATCTCTCCCCATCGCTCTACTGGGCGCGGTGGTTGGTGCCCTGCTGTTGCAGGTGGCGGCAGAGCGCCTGCTCGGGGGGCTCTACCCCGTAGGCGGCACGGCCTGGCCGGCCCCGCTGGTCGGCGCGATCCTCGGCGAGCGGCTGACCGCACGGATTGCAACCGATTGGGAGCGAGGGCAGCGACCCTAAGGCGGCGATCCCCTCGGGTACACTCCGAGCGTGGAACGCGATCCTCGAATCCCAACGCAGAGCGCCGCCGACCTTCGGTCTCGGTTCGTGGCGTTCTTTGAGGCGCGTGGACACACCCAGGTTCCGAGCGCATCGCTCGTCCCCGCTGGCGATGCCACCCTCCTCTTCACCAACTCAGGGATGGTGCAGTTCAAAGAGCTCTTCAGCGGCGCTGAGACCCGCTCGTATCGCCGCGCCGTCGACTATCAACGCTGCCTTCGTGTCGCCGGAAAGCACAACGACTTTGAAGAGGTCGGCCGAACGCCACGACACCACACCCTCTTTGAGATGCTCGGCTCCTGGTCGTTCGGCGACTACTTCAAGCGCGACGCGATCCTCTGGGCCTGGGAGTTCCTCACCGTCGAAGCTGGGATCCCTGCCGATCGCCTCGCCGTCACGGTCTACAGCGATGACGAAGAGTCGGCCAACATCTGGCTAAAGGAGGTCGGCGTTCCCGCCGATCGCCTCGCACGATGGGGCGACGTCGACAAGGGGAACGATGCGAACTTCTGGCGCATGGCGGAGACAGGCCCGTGCGGCCCCTGTTCTGAGATCCACTTTGATCGCGGCGCCGACCTCTCCTGCGGGCCTGATTGCCTCCCAGATCACTCCGAGCACTGCCCGCGTTGGCTCGAAGTGTGGAATCTCGTCTTCATGCAGTACGAGCAGCACCCTGATGGTCGACGCACCGAGCTTCCGTTCAAGAGCGTCGATACCGGCATGGGCCTCGAGCGTCTCGCCAGTGTCTCGCAGCAGGTGCTCTCCAACTACGACACCGATCTCTTCCTGCCGATCCATGCTGCAATGCGCAAGATCACGAAGCACTCCATGGCTGAGTTTGATGCGCAGCGCTTCAGCTACCAGGTGATTGCCGACCACTCACGCGCCGTTACCTTCTTGCTTGCCGACGGGGTGCGACCGGGGAATGAGGGTCGTGGCTACGTCTTGCGCCGCATCATCCGTCGCGCGGTACGTCACGCGCGACTCCTCGGCATCACGAAGCCGTTCCTTGGCGCCATCGCCCGGGAAGTGGTGGCGATCATGGGGCCTTCGTATCCGTACCTGCGCGATGGAGAGACGGCGATCCTTGAAGGGATCGAGCGCGAAGAGGCGCAGTTTGCACGCACGCTCGATGCCGGCTCAAGTCTGCTCGGCGATGCACTCGGCGAACTCGGGGCGGCGGAGAGTGTCGTGGGGCGTCGCGCCGATGATCTTCCAGCCGCTAGCCCAACCCTCGGTGGCGAGATTGCCTTCAAGTTGCACGACACCTACGGCTTCCCAATTGATTTGACCGTTGAGCTCGCCGCTGAGCGCGGTGTCGCCGTTGACCGTGCCGGTTTTGAGAGCGCCCTTGCCGAACAGCGCGAACGCAGTCGCGGCGGCAAGAAGGCCGCCCTTGCGGAGATCGCCGTGACCACCGCCCTCTATGAAGAGATCCTCCGGCGTGTAGGGGAGACGGAGTTCGTCGGCTACGAACAGCTCGACGCTGAGAGCACAATCGTGGGGCTCCTTCGTGACGGCGCCGAAGTTACCTCGTTGGCGTCAGGCGACGAAGGGCAACTGATCGTTGGTCGCACCCCGTTCTATTCGGAGCGCGGCGGACAGGTTGGCGATGCGGGGCAGATCCTCGACGCGCGCAGGAAGATCCTCGCCGAGGTGAGCGATACGCAACGCCCAGTTGGCGCGCTCACCGTTCATACCGTTCGCGCCGCGGCACCCCTCAAGGTGGGAGATGTCGTCGCCATGCGCGTCGAGCCGGTGCGTCGCGCCGCCACGATGCGCAACCACACGGCGACACACGTCCTTCACCGAGCAATCCGAATCGTTGCTGGGGCAGATGCGAAGCAGCGCGGCTCGCTCGTGCACCCCGACTACCTGCGCTTTGACTACCCCCTGGAGCGCTCACTCACGCGCGATGAGCGCGATCAGACGGAGGCCGAGGTGCGTCGTGCGATTCGAGAGGATATGGCGGTCGTTGTGGCACACATGAGCATGGGCGAGGCGGTCAAGGCTGGCGCCGACGCCTTCTTCGATGAGAAGTACGGCGAAACTGTGCGCACCGTGCGCATGGAGGAGTACTCACACGAGCTCTGTGGTGGCACTCACTGTCGCGCCACCGGTCAGATCGGGAGCTTCGTGATCACCAGCGAACGCAGCATCGGCTCTGGCCTCCGCCGTATTGAGGCACTTACGGGAGCCGCCGCCGACGAATACCTCCGACAGCAGTCGCGCACCCTCGAGGCGAGCGCTGAGGCGGCAGGCGCCCAAGATGCCCACACGGTGCCACAGCGCATCGCCGCACTGCAGGCGGAACTGAAAGAGGCGAAGCGTCGCGCCAAGGCTGGCGGCTCAGCTCGGATTGACCTTGCCGCTCTCGCCGCACAGGCGACCAGGCAGGGTGAGATCTCGATCCTCGTTGCAATGCTTGATGTTGAAGACGACGAGGCCTTGAAAGAGGCCGCCAAGCAGCTCCGCAAGAAGATGGGTGCTGGTGTCCTTGCACTCGTGCGCCCTGCGGAAAGTCCGGAGGTCTTCGTCTCTGTCGAGGGGAGTGCCGAGCACGACGCTGGCGCACTCGCCGCCGCCGCAGCGACAGCACTCGGCGGTCGCGGAGGTGGACGACCGGCGATGGGGCAGGGTCGCGGCGCCGTTGGCAGCAGCGCGGATGAGGCGACCAACGCACTTGCGAAGGAACTTGGCGTTGCGGTGACTCGTTCGTGAGCGATACGCCGCGCCGCTTCCTCGGCATCGATCTTGGCGAACGACGCATTGGCCTCGCCATTCGAGAAGACGCCTCCGCGCCGCGCGGACTACCAACCATGATGCGTCGCGCCACGGCGCTGGCAGATAGCGACCGACTACGCACCATTGCCGCTGAAGGCCGCGTGACGGAACTCGTGGTGGGCCTGCCACTCAACAGTGATGGGAGCGTCGGCCCTCAGGCGACCGCAACCCTGCGCTGGGCGACCGAGGTGGCTCACGCGTTGCAGCTGCCGATCACCTTCGTTGATGAGCGCTACTCGTCGCAGCGCGCCGAGGCATCGCTCGGTCGAGCCGCACGGGGGAGCAACGGCGGCGCACCAGGTCCAGCCCGACGTGAGGCCCGTCGCGCTGCCATCGATCAAGAAGCGGCACGCCTGATCCTTGAAGATGCCCTGAATCCAGAGCTTCTCATTGACCCGGCGGTGCTGGCTGTTGGCATGCGCGAGTCGGCCACATGAGCCGAACCACGCTCGTCCGCGCCGTTGCTGGCCTACTGATTGCTGTGGTGTTGTTCCGCGTTGCTGCCCCGCCACTCATTGGCGACAGGCTGGTCTCTGCTGGCGTGCGCTCGCCAGGAATCGCCACGCTGCCGATCATCAGCGACATCATTCAAGAACGGCTCGGCACTCGCACGACTGAACCCGCTGGCACTGACACCACGCTGGTGACGGTGGAGATCCTCGCAGGAACGGGGACCGCCGCCATCGCCAGCCAGCTGCGTGAAGCTGGGCTGATCGCCGACGAGATCGGCTTTATCTATGCGGTGCGCGCTGCTGGCCTCGACGGAAAGCTCCAGACGGGCACGTTCAAAGTTGCAGCCTCTATGACACCTACCGAAGTTGCAACGGCACTGACCGACCCGTATCGCGAGCCAACGATTGGCGTGGACATTCGTGCCGGCCTGCGCATTGAGCAGATCGTTGCGAAGTTGACCACGCTCGAACTACCGTTTGAGCCTGCAGATGTGCTGGATATCTTGCGCAAGCCGAGCGCCGCACTGATCGCTGACTATCCGTGGCTTGACCTACCGAAGGGGGGAACGCTTGAGGGTCGTCTCGGCTCCGGCTCTCTCAGCGTGCCTGTCTCGGCCACTGCTGAAACGTTCGTGCGCATTTTGCTCGATCGCTTTGCGGAGCAGGTGCCCGAGCAGTATCGCGGGAGCTCCGGTGGCTACTCGTTTAATCAGATCTTGACGCTCGCATCCATCGTGGAGAAGGAGGCGGCCCTCGATGATGAGCGGCCGCGTATGGCCGGCGTGTATACCTATCGGCTGCAGCTCGGCCAGGGGCTCTTCGCTGACCCCACCATCATCTGGGTTGCCGACTCTGCGGTGCTGCGCAAACTCAAGCTGTCAAAGTGGGCCAACTACGAGTTCTGGAAGTTTCCGGCGAAGCCATATTCGGGGTTGATCCCACCGCGCGTTCCCGCCGATCTCGTGCCGTGGAACACGTTCGTTCGTGGCGGAATCCCACCAGCACCGCTCTGCTCACCATCGCTCGCCTCCATCATCGCTGCGCGCGAACCAGACTCCAGCCGCAAGGAGCTCTACTTCGTGCTGATCCCAGATAGCGGCGGTCGACATGACTTCAGTAAGACGCTCGCCGAACATGAGGCGAAGGCTCGAAAGTACGGCTGGAAGTGATGCGCGCGCGCACAGCGTTGCCGCTCGCCGAAGAGTTCGCCCCAGCCCCAACAGGGCACGATCTTGAGCGATGGCGCGCGGCCGATCATGCGGCGCGACCTGGTCGACTGACCGCGCTCCGTGCCCGCGCAGCAGAGGAGCGTCTCGACGCGTTGCTGCTGACCTCGCACGCTGATGCCCGCTACTTCTCGGGGATGGAGTTCGGACCAAACGAAGAACCGGTGGCCGGTTCCAGTGGTTGGCTCCTGGTCAGCGGCGACGATTTGGCTGTACTCGTTGATTCGCGCTACACGGTGCAGGCGCGCCGCGAGGCGCCGCTGGCGACGGCACTCGACTATGGAAGCGATGCGGGTGAAACGATTGGCCGCTGGCTCGTCGCGCATGGCGTGC
The DNA here is from genome assembly GCA_945862225.1 of Thermoflexus hugenholtzii JAD2. GTDB lineage: Bacteria > Chloroflexota > Limnocylindria > Limnocylindrales > Limnocylindraceae > Limnocylindrus. The sequence continues at coordinate 10,392 of CAMAXG010000018.1, forward strand.
GACGCTGCGGGCTCGATCCACAGGCGGTGCGACATGCCGTGTGGGAGCGCATCGCTGCAACTGCAGCGGGTGTAGAGCTTGTTCCTGTAAAGGGTTTTGGCGGCGTCCAGCGTGCGCGCAAGGAGTCAGCCGAGATCGAGCGCATCACCGCCGCCTGCGCGGTGGCCGACCGTGCACTTGCCCGCCTCTTGCCGCAGATTCGACCTGGCGTTACCGAGGCGGCGCTGGCCTGGTCCCTTGAGCGCGGCATGCGCGAGGACGGTGCCGAGGCGCTCGCCTTCGATGTGGCCGCCCTGGCTGGCGGTAACGCTGCGCTGCCCCATGGCAGCCCAAGCGCGCGTGAGCTGGTGCGCGGCGAGGTGATCCTTTTTGACTTCGGCGCACAGGTTGGCGGGTATCGGAGCGACATGACCCGGACCCTCTTTGTTGGGGCAGCCAGTGACGCCGACCTGGCGCTCTACGAGCAGGTGCATCGCGGCCAGGCGGCAACGTTTGACCTTCTGCGACGCTCCATTGCTGGACCCAGCGCCGCCATGCCTTCAGGCCGTAGTTGCGACGACGAGACGCGACGGGTCATGGGGTCTGGAGTCGGCATCTACGATCACGGTCTCGGCCATGGCATTGGGCTGCAGACGCACGAGGCGCCCAGCCTCTCCCGTGCCGCGAGCACGGATCCGCTCCCATCACCAACAGTGTTCAGCGTTGAACCTGGCATCTATCTCGAGGATCGGATCGGCATTCGTATTGAAGACCTTGTTGCCGTTGATGCCACGAAGGGAACGCTTGAGCTGCTCACGCGTTTCCCATCCGATCCCATAATCGTTGGCTGACGGCTAGAATGCCCCAGATGCACACGTCGCCGCAGCGTACGGCCCAGTAGAGGAGAGCCCAACATGATCTCGACCGGTGAACTGAAGAAGGGTGTTGTTATTGAGCTTGAGGGCGACCTCTGGCAGATCCTTGACTATCACCACATCAAGATGGGGCGTGGCTCTGCGCAGGTGCGCATCAAGTTCCGCAACGTCCGCAAGCAGTCCATCGTTGAGAAGACCTTCCAGGCAGGCGAGAAGTTCCCTCGCGCCACGATGGAGCGACGCACGGCACAGTTCCTCTTCTCTGAGGGCGACGACTACACCTTTATGGATACAGAGACCTACGATCAGTTCGTGATCACCGCTGAGCAGCTTGGTGACGCCAAGAACTACATCAAGGACAGCCTGCAGCTTGACCGCGTCAGCTACGAGGGCGAGACGCTCGGCGTTGAGCTGCCGATCAACCTTGATCTCACCGTAACCGAGACTGACCCAGGATTCGCTGGCGACACGGCGACCGGCACGCGCAAGCCGGCGACCCTCGAGACTGGCCTGGTCGTCCAGGTACCGCTCTTCGTTAGCGTGGGTGACGTCATTCGCGTTGATACACGAACGGGCGAGTACCAGACGCGCGTCTGAACCCGTTTGACGCCCCCGTCGAGGCGCTTAGCGTCTCCGACGTCGCCGCTCGTATCAAGGAGCGCATCAGCGCCGATCCATCGTTAGCTGATTGTGTCGTTGCTGGCGAGGTGCAGAGTGCCATGCGCAGCTCTGCTGGCCATGAGTACCTCACCCTGCGAGATGAAGAGTCCACACTTGATGTGGTGCGCTTCCGTGGCGCGATTCGCCCAGGCGAGGAGACGCCCGCGGTCGGCGAGATCGTTGTTGTCCGTGGCCGCATTGATCTCTATAGCCCGCGGAGCCGCTATCAACTCGTCGCTACAACGGTGGAGCGAGCTGGCGGGATGGGCCTGCTCTCTCGCGAACTCGAAGCGCTGAAGCGCACGCTCCAGGCAGAGGGCCTCTTTGATGCGGCCCGTAAGCGACCGATCCCACACGCACCTCGTGGTATCGGCCTGATCACCTCCACCTCTGGTGCCGTGCTTCACGACGTGTTGCGGGTGCTGCGCCGTGAGGCGCCACTTGCACGCCTCGTTGTTGTGCATACCGCGGTGCAGGGCGCTGGTGCCCCCGAAGAGATTGCCAAGGCGATCGCACGAATTGATGCTTGTGCCGTGAAGGAGCGACGCAGTGGTCGCCCCGACGCGATCAGCGTGCTCCTCTTGGCGCGCGGCGGCGGATCGAGTGACGACCTCGGCGCGTTCAATGTTGAGGGGGTGTTGCGTGCCATCGCCGCCTCTGCAACCCCAATCATCTCCGCGGTCGGTCACGAATCTGATGTGACCCTTGCCGATCTCGTGGCGGATCTGCGCGCCGGCACACCGAGCATCGGTGCCGCCGCACTCTCGAGCGATCTCCTGCAGTTTCGGCATGATGTCGCGCGCCTGCGGGATCGCGGCGGTCGCGCGCTGTCGTTTGCCATCGACCGAGCTGAACGGCGCCTGCAAGAAGTGGCGCGTGCCCTTGACGATGTCGGCCCGCTTGACCGAATTGAACGGGCCGGAGAGCGCGTTGCGCAGCTCTCCGATGACCTGGCGCGTGCCGCCCTCGCACGCGTGCAGGGGGCAACGAGTGCGCTCGGAGAGCTGAACCTGCTGCTCGGCGCCCTCTCGCCCCAGCGGGTTCTCGCACGTGGCTACGCGATTGTGGCGGGGGATGGGGGAAGGGCGGTACGCTCTTGGCGAGATGCCCCTGTTGGGACGTCACTACACATCCGCCTGGCGCAGGGTGCCGTGCGGGCGACCGTGACAGAGCGAGCGAAGGAGGCGACCGATGGCGAAGCGTAAGGTCACCCCAGCGCGCGCCACACGTCATGCGGGCTCGAACGACGCGCTTCCGGCAACCTTCGAGGCGACCGTTGCGGAACTCCGTTCCATCGTGGATGATCTCGAGACTCAGGATGCAGATCTCGAGGCCGCAGTCGGGCAGTACGAACGGGGCGTGACGCTCCAAAAGCACGCTGAGTCACAGCTGCAGGCGGCACGTCTGCGAGTTGAAGAGTTGCTCCCTGACGGATCAACGGCACTAACCGATGACGAAGAGGAGGACGAGGATGCCTGACGAAGGAGTCGCACTGCGCGCTGTTGGCGCCGACTCGTTGCTCGCTCGCCTCGACGGCCCCGCCGGCCTCAAGGCGCTCTCCAGTGCAGAGCTCGACCAGATCGCAGAGCAGCTCCGGACCGCGATCATCGCGACAACCGCCGTTACGGGTGGACACCTTGGACCGAGCCTCGGCGTTGTCGAGCTAACGGTTGCGCTTCATCGCGTGATGAACTCGCCGGTAGACCGCATCGTCTTTGACACTGGACACCAGGCGTACCCACATAAGCTGCTGACGGGCCGCCTTGCGCGGTTCGGTACGCTGCGACAGCTCGGCGGCATCGGTGGCTTCCCGCGACGCACTGAATCACCGCACGACGTCTTTGATGGTGGGCATGCGGGCACCGGAATTTCGATCGGCCAAGGCCTTGCGCTGGCCCGCGATGTCCGCGGGAGCGACGAGAAGGTTGCCGTCGTCGTTGGCGACGCGGCACTGATGAGCGGCCTCAGCCTTGAGGCACTCAACGATATTGGTGATCGCGGGACACCGCTGCTGATCGTCCTCAACGACAACGAGATGTCGATCTCGCCAACGGTCGGGGCGATCTCCACCTATCTCTCGAAGGTGAAGCTCTCAGGGCGTTGGCGCGAGAGCAAGAGCTGGTACGACCGCACCATCTCGCGCGTGCCGCTGGTTGGCACGCAACTCGCTGCATGGTCGAAGAGCTTGCGTCGCTCCGTCGTCTCCCTGGTGCAGGAGCCAGGGCGCCTCTTTGAAGACCTCGGCATCACCTATGTCGGCGTGCTTGATGGGCACAACCGAGCGCAACTTGAAGCGGCGTTCGCAAAGGCCTTCACCATGAACGGGCCCGTGATCGTGCATGTGCGTACGCAGAAGGGTCGCGGCTATCGCCCGGCAGAAGTAGATCCGATCACCTTCCACGGCGCAGCACTCCCCAAGGTTCCGGTTGGCGCTACCGATAGCTACGGCAAGGCGGGTGCTGATCCGATCGCAACGCCCGCTAAGGTGCCGAACTACACCGCGTTCTTCGCCGCCGAGGTAGTAGCCGCCGCGGCGACTGACAAGCGCATCGTTGCCATTACCGCAGGGATGCCAACGGGAACCGGCCTCGACAAGTTCGCTTCGGCCTATCCAGATCGCTTCTACGACGTTGGGATCGCTGAGCAGCATGCTGTTGCTGCGGCAACTGGCATCGCCATGGGTGGCGGTCGACCAGTCGTTGCGATCTATTCAACATTCCTGCAGCGCGCGTGGGACCAGATCGTGCATGACGTCTGCCAGAACGATCAACCAGTGCTCATTGGTGTTGACCGTGCCGGCCTGGTTGGCGAAGACGGGACCAGCCATCAGGGGATGTTCATGCTCACCGCCCAACGACAGATCCCACGACTTCTGATCGCCTCACCGAAAGATGAGCAGGAGCTGCGCTCGCTTGTTCGCACCGCGCTCTCACAGGATCACCCCTTCGCCCTGCACTATCCACGCGACAGCGTGGTGGGCGTTCCAGAGGTAGCGCCATCCATCTTGCCGATCGGCGTCTCAGAGGTGCTCGAAGAGGGGAGCCAGATCGCCATCTTCGCCTTTGGCCCAATCATTCAGCGGGTGGCCCCAATCGCCGCGCGCCTACGCGCTGAGGGCATCTCTGTTGCACTCGTAAACGCCATTTGGGCGAGCCCTCTCGATCACACCACGGTGCGTCGCTACGGTGAGAGCGCTGACTTGATCGTGACGGTTGAAGAGAGCGTTGAGGCTGGTGGCTTTGGTGGCGCGGTCGTGGAGTCGTTGGCGGCGCACGAAGCGGCCACTGGGCGACGCGTGAAGGCGTCCATCGCCACGATCGGCATCCCTGCCGGCAGCTTCGTCGACCACGGCAGCGTCTCAGATCTCCGCACACTGATCGGCCTCGACGAGGCTGGCATTGAGCGCCGTATCCGAGCCGCCTGGAGCGCGCGCAACCAGTAATCCCCACCACTCGCCGTGCCCCGCAGCCCCCTGCAGGGAACGCGAACGCTGATTCCCATGTGCGATGATGTGGGCATGCGCCGCTTCGGATTTGTCTATAACCCGACGAATGACCTCGCCCAAGAGGCGTGGGACGAGGCTGCCGGTTGGTGCGCCGCGAATGGTGTTGAGTGCTGGGGCCATGCCGCCGAAGAGGTTGCCGCCGTACGGTCAGCACTTCCGGGCGCCGAGGTACTGATCTCATTCGGAGGCGATGGCACCTTCTTGCGCGCCGCCTCTGCCGTCGCCGGTACCGCCACCCCGCTACTCGGCGTCAACCTTGGCAAGATCGGGTTTCTTGCCCGCGCTGAAGCGTTCCAGGTTGAGGCGACCCTTGATGCACTCCACGCTAATCGTTGGACGACGCAGCCACGTATGGCACTCCGCGCGACGATCCACCATGGTGACGGTCGCACTGAGCAGCTCGACGCGCTGAACGACGTAGTAGTTGCTCGCGGACGCCTGCCACGCGTCCTGCGACTCGACGTCGCCGTAGGGGAGAGCCACCTGGCCACCTATATCGCTGACGGCGTGATCGTCTCTTCGCCCACTGGCTCAACCGGCTACTCGTTCTCGGCCGGCGGCCCGATCCTTGAGCCGACGAGTCGGAATCTCATCGTGACGCCAATTGCCGCCTACCTTGCGACGCTGCGCTCCGTCACCGTCTCTGCAACACAAACCGTGACCTGCACGATCGTGCAGGGCGAGGATGCGGTGGTCTCCATCGATGGTTGGATCGATCAGCCACTCAAGATTGGCGATCGTGTCTCCGTGACCGAAGCAGAGCAGCCAATCAACTTCGTCGAGCTGCAGGGCGCCGCCCCATTCTGGGATCTGGTCCGCCAGAAGGTCGACCTCCTCCCACGGTGAGTGCGCCGAAGGGTTCGCACATCCGCGAGCTTGGCGTGGCGGGCCTCGCGATCATCGATGCGGTTCGCGTTGAATTCGGTCTCGGCCTCACGGTGCTCACTGGCGAGACAGGCGCTGGAAAGTCACTTCTCGTTGATGCGCTTGCACTCGCGCGCGGTGGTCGCGGGGATTCAGGAGCGGTCCGCGCCGGATCTGATCGTCTCCGTGTAGATCTGCAGATTTCATCGCAGGGCCGCGACCAGATTGCGGTGCGTGAGGTGTACGCCGAGGGGCGCTCCGTTGCCCGCCTTGATGACGAGCTGGTAACCATTGGTCGCCTCGCAGGCGAGATCGGCCCGCTCGTTGATATTCACGGTCAACATGACCAGCAGCGCCTCGGTGACCCAGCACGACAGCGCGAGCTGCTTGATCGATGGTCGAAGGCCGAGGGGCAGCGCGCCGAGGTTGCCAGCCTGATTCAGCAACGCGGCGCCCTGCATGAAGAGCTTCAAGGGCTTGGTGGCGATGACGCTCGGCGCCTCGCCCTTTTAGAGGTTGCGCGCACAGAGCGAGACGACCTCGAAGCCGCCGGCGTGCGCGAGGGCGAAGAAGCCGAGCTCAAGGAGGAGTTGCGCCGTGCCTCAAACAGCGAGCGAATCTCTGCCCTGCAGGATGAGTTGCGCGAGGCGTTGAACGAGGATCGCAGCGGTCTGCGCGCGCGTGCGGCGAGTGCCGAGCGAATCGCGCGGGAACTAGCGCGCCTCGATGGCGATGCCACAACGCTGCAAGAGCGGGTGAGCGCACTCTCTATTGAGATTGATGACCTTGGTCGCGAGGCTGCTGGACTCACACCCTTCGCCGGAGGATCGCGCAGCCTGGGTGAGCTTGAAGACCGGCTGGCGCTCCTGCTGGCGCTGCAGCGACGATTCCGCACAGACGAGGCGGGTCTGCTTGTGGCGCTCACGCGTGCACGCGAAGAGGTCGAACGCCTTGATGGCGCCGAGGAGCGTCGGACTGCGATTACCAAGCAGCTCACTGCGCTCAACGAGCGCATCGGTGAGGCCGCCACTGCGCTCCGAACTGTGCGACGTGCCGGCGCCGCCACGCTGACATCAGCGGTAAACGCGGCACTGACGGCGCTTGATCTCCCTCCAACGTTTGCGATTCCACTGGCCCCTCGCGGCGGCACAGATGGTGACCCACTCGTTGAGGGGGTGCCCTGCGCCGTTGATCAGGGCGGCGGAGACGACGTCTCGTTCATGTTCGCTCCGAACGCCGGCGAACCAGCCGGACCGCTCGCCAAAATTGCCTCTGGTGGCGAGTTGAGTCGCGTCTCTCTCGCCATTGAGGAGGCGCTCAGCGACGCAAGCGAAGCGCGCACGCTGGTCTTTGATGAGATTGACGCTGGGCTCGGTGGGCGAGCGGGGGAGACTCTCGGTCGAAGCCTGCGCCGCATCTCCGCGCAGCACCAGGTCCTCTGCGTCACACACCTGCCGCAGGTGGCGGCGCAAGCCGACATTCACCTGCGCGTCTCTAAGCGAGAGGTGGATGGGCGCACCCTAACGCAGGTGCAGCGCCTCACCGACGAGGAGCGGGTGGTAGAACTCGCCGCCATGTTGGCCGGCGAAGGGGCTGGCAGCGGCGCAACCGCTGCCGCCAACGAACTCTTGGCCAACGCACGTCGCGGCCGCTAATGCCCACGGCGTCACGGGGCGAGATTGATCGCCTGATTGACTCCTGCATCCTCTATCTCGGAGTAGAACGAAACCTCGCGCCTCGCACCCTTGCCGCCTACCGTGGGGACTACCAGTCGTTTGCGGAGTCGCTCGGTGCAAGCGGTGCCTGGAAGAGTTCGGCCAAGGCGGCGCAGGAGTGGATCGCTCAGCCCGGCAACGCTCTCTCCACCATGCGGCGACGCGCTGCAGCACTGCGCGTTCTCTACCGATTCGCTGAGGGCGAAGGGATCATCGCGCGCTCAATCAGTGATGAGATCGATCTCCCACGGTCGCGGCGCACACTCCCAACGGTGTTGGGCGTAGAAGAGGTTGAACGACTACTGACTGCGCTCGGTACTCCCGCCGATGAGAGCGACCTCTCACGCGCAAACGCGGCGCGCAACCGCGCACTCGGTGAGCTTCTTTATGGTTCGGGTGGCCGCGTTAGCGAGATCGTTGATCTGGACCTAGATTCCGTTGATCTAGGCGACGGCTCTGTGAGGCTCTTCGGCAAGGGTCGACGGGAGCGCATCGTCCCCATCGGTGAGCCGGCGTTGGATGCGATTCAGGGCTACCTCGGTCACTGGCGCGAGATTCATCAAGGGGCACCGAGCCGTGCGAGCGGGTCCGCCCCAGAGCCGAAGGCGCTCCTCTTGGCGCGTGGTGGTGTGCGGCTCCGGAGGGAGTCAGCCTGGTCGGCGATTCGCACTGCTGCCGTCGCGGCAAGCCTCGGACGCGAGATCCACCCCCATACGTTGCGCCACTCATTTGCCACGCACCTCCTCGATGGCGGGGCAGACCTCCGTGTGGTGCAGGAACTTCTCGGTCATGCCGACATCGCAACAACCCAGCTCTACACCCACCTTCTTGGGAGCCACGTGCGTGATTCGTATCGGAAGGCCCACCCAAGGGCCTAGGCAGCCCGCGAGGCGGTAGGATTCGGGTGTGAATTTTGCGACTCGAGCCCACCGTCTCCAGCAGGTGCTCGCGCATCTGCAGGCAGTCGGCCGTCAGCAGGTGGCCCGCCTCGGTCTCGTCACCCCCGTTGGTGCCGAGGGCGACGCGCACCTTCGCGCCTTACGTGCCACGCCGCGGGCACGTCGTGCCTTTGCCGCCGCGCACCCCGCCGACCAGGCCTCTGCAACGCGTACCGCTGCCAGCCTTCGTCGCCTCGGCGCCAAGAGCGATGATCAACTTGCAGCGCTTCTGCACGACCTGCCGAAGGGGCAGGTCGGCCTTCTACCTCGAGTGATTCATGTGCTGGAGGGTTCGCCAGTGAGCGGACGGGCACGCGGCCCGCTGGCCCGTTCACGGCAGACGCTCCGCCTCCATGCATCGGTTGCGCCGAAGCTCGCTGACAAGCTCGGCGCTCCAAGGGGCACCATTACGATCCTTCAGGAGCTGGCGCGTCAAGAGTCGCGCACCACATCTCGAGGGAGGGCCACTGGCATTGACGCGCGCGTTCGCCTCCTCCTCGATATCGATAGTGGCGTAGCGCGATGAGCGTTCGCGGTATTGCAGAGGGCTTTGAACTCCCTGATCCATCGGTCCCCGATATCGAGGGTGTGATCTTTCGCAGAGAGCAGGGGGGACTCTTTGGGCGAACCCGCTCGTATGTGGCGCTGGGGGAGTTCAGCGGCCCCTACGGCCTCCTCCTTGCCCTCATCGAGCGCGATGAGCTAGATGTACGTCGCGTGCCACTCGCCGGGTTCGCTGATGAGTTCCTGCGCTACTTTGCGGAGATTCCTGATGATCGACTAGAGACACTCTCTTCGTTCGTTTCGGTGGCGGCGCAGCTCATTGTGCTCAAGAGTCGGGCGCTCCTGCCACGTCCAATTGCCGCCGCACCAGATCTCGTTAATGATCTTGACGTCGAGGATGAGGCCGACACGCTACGCATTCGACTGCTGCGCTACAGAGTCTTCCGTGATGCGGCGCGAGTCCTGGGTGATCGCCTGATGCAGCCGCTCTGGTATCGCGAGCCGCCTACGCGCCAGCTGCCTGGTCCGAAGGCGGCGCCAGTAGAGCCGGCCGTGCCAATCAAGTCAGATCCAAAGCGCCTCCTTCGCGCCATGGTGCGCATCGCGTTGCGACGCAAGCCGCTCGCCGCCCTCTCTGCTGCCCCTGTCGGCATGAAGGTTTCCATTGGCGACCGACTCTCGGCCATCCGTGAGGCGGTCCGCCTGAACGGCGTCGTGGGGGTAGACCTAGAAACCCTCCTCGGAGACCGCCAAGACCGATCGTTCATCGCCGTGACATTCTTAGCGCTCTTGGAGCTCTCCAAGCGCCGAGAGGTTGAGGTGCGTCAAGATGCGCTGTGGGGACCAATCACAATTCTGCAGGGGGTGAGCGAATGAGCGACGAGGGACAGAGCGTAGCCGCGGCGCCGTGGGTGGCCACGGTCGAAGATCTCGAGGCACTCCTCTTCGTTGTTGATCGTCCGATCACCCGGCGCGAGGCTGCGAAGCTCCTTGAGGCATCAAAGAGCGATGTAGACCGACTCGTAACGGCGCTCACTGCAGATCTTGCAGAGCGTGGCATCACCCTGATCACGCACGGCGATGAGCTGCAGCTGGCTAGTGGCGCAGAGCAGGCCCGAGCGGTGCTCGCCTGGGTTGGGACCGGCGGCTCTGACCTCACCGCCGCCCCACTAGAGACACTCGCCGTCATCGCGTATCGCCAGCCAGTCACCAAGGGCGGCATTGAAGAGATTCGCGGCGTCGACGCCGACTACGCGCTGCGCGTGCTCCTGGAGCGGGGACTCATTGAAGAGGCCGGACGCTTGGAGACCGCCGGGCGGCCGATTCGCTATGCAACAACGCTCGAGTTCCTTCGCCGATTCGGCCTCGGCTCACTGGCTGACCTTCCTGCGCTTGAGGGTGATGCAGAGGCACTGCGTCACATGGATTTGCGCAGTGAGGCGACTGACTCGTCATCTGCGAGTGGCGACGAAGCAGATACCGACACCGATGCGCCGAGCACCCCCGCGCAAGAGGACGCCGCAACTGACTGATCTGATTCGCGTCAACGTTCTCGTTGCGGAACGCTCTGGCCTCTCTCGTCGCGGCGCCGACACGGCCATTGCCGGGAATCGCGTTACGACGGCTGGTCGCGCCGTGGCCCTCGGGGAGCGCCTTGATGCGCTGGCCCCTCTTGAGTTGGATGGCAAAGCACTCGCAGCGAAGCCGCGTCCCTCTGCGGAGAGTGGGGATGAACTGGGCGGCGCCGAGGTGTTCGCTTGGTACAAGCCGATAGGCGTCACCACCACGCACGCTGACCCATACGCCACCGTGACCCTTCCACAGGCGCTAACGCCATCACTCGGCGCCGAGCGTGCAGCGCGCATGCTCTCAATTGGGCGACTCGATCGCGAGAGCGAAGGCCTCCTGCTCCTCACGGAGGAGCGTCGCGTCGTCTCGCCCCTCGCACACCCTCGTGCCGGACTGCGCCGAGCGTACGCAGCAGCAACGAAGGCCATGGTCGGGGAGGCTGAGTTCCAGCGGCTGCGTGCCGGTATTCGGCTAACCGATGGTTGGGCACACGCCATTGAGGCACGCGGGGTGCACCGCGATGACGATCTTCCAGAAGATGTGCGCGGTGGCGACATGGATCCTGGTCAGTGGAGCTTCATCTCGATCGGAGAGGGTCGACACCACGAGGTGCGCCGCCTGTACGGCGCAATCAGCCATCCCGT